>DATHZU010000359.1:0-5199 GCA_035458445.1 Thermohalobaculum sp.
AATAAGGCGTTCTCCTTGGAGATCTGACCGCCATAGATAGATTGCAAATTTTATAATAAAAACATATTGATGTAAAAAATATAATTTTTAATTGAAGTTTTTATCCGTTTGGCGGATGCTCTCCTGCAACCATCGAATTCATCCTGCCCGGGATTCGCCGGGCCTGCAGGAGACCAGATATGCCCGATCCAGTCCGCCTGGGGATGCTGACCCCCTCGTCGAATACCGTTCTCGAGCCCTACACCTATGCGATCCTGGCCGGGGTTCCGAACGTGACGGCGCATTTCGGGCGCCTGAGGGTGACCGAGATCGCTCTCAGCGACGCCTCTCTGGGGCAGTTCGATCACTCGACGCAGCTGGCGGCGGCCGAGCTCCTGGCCGATGCACGGCTCGGCGCCATCGCCTGGAACGGCACCTCGGGCGGCTGGATCGGCTTCGACGCCGACCGGGCACTCTGCCTGGCGCTGACCGACCGGACCGGCGCACCTGCCACGACGTCGACCCTGGCCCTCATCGACGCGCTCGAAGCCTTCGACGCAAGGCGCTTCGCCCTCGTCACCCCTTATCTGCCGGACATCCAGGAGCGCATCCAGCGGAACTTCGCCGCCGCAGGGTTCGACTGCGTGGCCGAGCGTCACCTGAACGACCGCGGGAACTTCTCGTTCTCGCTCTTTGGCGAGCACGTGGTCGAGGGCCTGGTGCGCGAGGTGGCGGCGGCGAAGCCCGAGGCGATCGCGATATACTGCACCAATTTCCGCGGCGCGACGCTGGCCGACCGGCTGGAGCGCGAACTCGGCATACCCATCCTCGACAGCGTCTCGGTCACCGCCTGGCGGACCATGCTCGCCGCCGGCGCCGATCCGGCGCGGGTGAAGGGTTGGGGCAGCCTGTTTGCCCGCGGGCTCGCAGCTTGAGTGGGTGTCTCGCCCATTCTAAATATGAAAACTGTTTTTTATCAATATGATAAAACATTTTTAATTAAAAATTAGATTCTGGTGCCGAATCACACTATGGTGATCTTCGGCTCAGGCAGGTCTGCCGGATTCGAAGAGATCCTAACGACGGCGAATCGGCGCCTGAGAGAACCGACAGGTGAGTGAGTGTCGATGACTCATGCCCCGAAGATCGATGGATCGTCGCCGCAGGCGGCGAAATCCTGTGGGGGACCCGCCGGTCGCGCCTTCCATGCTGCCTTTCATTCCCAGTCGTCAAACGGAGGAATTCCATGAAACGCGTCGTCACCGCGGCCGCAGCCGCGCTCCTGGCCACCACGGTCGGCACTGCCGGCCAGGCCGAGACCTACTCGCTCAAGGTCATGGGCCAGCCGGTCGCAACCGGGCTGATCCAGAAGAACGTCGAGCAGCCCTTCTTCGAGGACTTCGCTGCCCGCACCGGCATCGATGCCACGGTCGATTACAAGCCTCTCGACGTCACCGGAATCAAGGATACCGAACAGCTCCGCATCCTGAAGTCGGGCCTGTTCGACATCATCTCGCTGCGCATGTCGCAGGTTTCGCGCGACGAGCCGTCGATCCTGGGGCTCGATCTGGTGGGGCTGAACCCGGACTATGCCACCGGACGCAAGACCATGGCGGCCTTCGCTGACGAGGTCGATGCGAAGCTGCAGGCCAAGTTCAACACCAAGCTGCTGGGCATCTGGCCCTTCGGCCCGCAGGTGCTGTTCTGCAAGCCCGAGATCGCGAAGCTGCGTGACCTGCAGGGCAAGAAGGTCCGGGTCTATGACCAGAACCTGGCCAACTTCGTCGCGTCGGTCGGCGGCACCCCGGTGCCAATCGGCTTCCCGGACGTGCACCAGTCCCTGGCCCGCGGCGTGGTCGACTGCGCCATCACCGGCCCGAGCTCGGCCAACTCGGCCGGCTGGCCCGAGGTGACCAACTACATGCTGCCGGTCGCCTTCCAGCTTGCGCTGAACGGCTACGGCATCAGCCTCACCACCTGGAACAAGCTGGCGCCCGAGGACCAGGCCAAGCTCGAGGCCGGCTTCGACGCGCTGGTCGAGGAGATCTGGGCCTACTCCGAGAAGCTGTTCGACGATGCCGTGCGCTGCAACGTGGGCGCCGATCCCTGCGAGACGGTGAAGAAGTACGACCTGAAGGAGGTCGCCATCACTGACGAGGATCGCGAGATCATCGCCAACGCCGTCAAGGACATCTCGTTCCCGACCTGGGCCGAGGTCTGCGACAAGGTCAACCCCGGCTGCTCGGACGCCTGGAAGGCAAAGGTCGGCCCGCAGGTCGGATTCTGAAGGCCATGATCGAGGACGGGGCGCTCAGCCCCGTCCGCACTTCCGCGCATGATGGCAGCCCCGCAGCAAGGGACAGAACGATGAAAACCCTCGCCACGCTCGCCAGCCGCCTCTTCGGCATCGCGCTGGTCGGGCTTTCGATCTTCGTGTCGCTCGAGACGATTGCCCGGAAGCTCTTCAACTTCTCGTTCGAGGGCGCCGACGAAATGGGCGGCTACGTGCTGGCGGTGGGGTCGAGCCTCGCTTTCACGGTGGCGCTGGTCGACCGCGCCCATATCCGCATCGACGTGCTGCATCAGCACATGCCGAAGCGGTTGCAATTGGTCGCCGACTGGATGTCGGCCATGGCGATGGCGGCGTTGGGACTTTTCATTCTCTATGTCGGCCGGATCGTGATCATCGACACGATCGACTACGGCAGCACCGCGGCCACGCCCTGGGCAACGCCGCTGATCTGGCCGCAGGGAGCCTGGTACGGCGCGCTGTGTCTGTTCGTTCTGGTCAGCCTGATCCTGGCCTTCAAGGCTACCCGGCTGTTCCTGACCGGCCGCCACGACGAGCTCTCGGCCGACTTCCACCCGAAGGGTGCGATCGAGGAGCTGCAGGAGGAAATCAGCGACATCGAGCGTCGCTGAGCACTCTGAAAGACCCGGTGCCCGGCCCGGCCGGGCATCCACAAAGCACGAACCCGAGAGGAAACTGAAATGGGTGTCGGATCGGTCCTGACAGGTTTCACCGCGATGATGGCGCTGCTGCTGGCCAGCATGCCGATCGCTGTCATCATGGTCCTGCTGGGTGTTGTCGGCGGCGTCATGCTGTACGGCTGGCCGCTGCTGAACTCGATGGGACCGGTGATCTGGGGCGTGCAGAACGAGAACATTCTGACCGCGATCCCGCTGTTCATCCTGCTGGGCGAGTTGCTGCTGCGCAGCGGCCTCGCCGACCGGATGTACGGCGCACTGGCCCTTTGGCTCGGGCGGCTGCCCGGCGGGCTGCTGCACACCAATATCGGCTGCTGCTCGCTCTTTGCCGCGACCTCCGGCTCGTCTGTTGCCACGGCCGCGACCGTCGGCACGGTGGCGCTGCCGGCGCTGCAGAGCCGCGGCTACGGCGCGGCGCAATCGCTCGGCTCGCTGGCCGCCGGCGGTACGCTCGGCATCCTGATCCCGCCCAGCGTGAACCTGCTGATCTACGGCTCGCTGGCCAATGAATCGATCGGCCGGCTGTTCATAGCCGGGATCGTGCCCGGAATCCTTTTGACGCTGGCGTTCATGGCTTACATCGCGATCGATGCCCTGGTGAACGGCTGGGCCGAAGGCGGGGAGGACGCGCCGGATGTGCCGCTGGCCGACCGGATTGCCGCGCTGGTGCATCTGATCCCGCCCGCGATCATCTTCACCGTGGTGATGGGCTCGATCTACATGGGTATTGCCACGCCCACCGAGTCCGCTGCCCTGGGCGTGGTCGTGGCGTTGCTGTTCGTGGTGCGCGAGGGCAAGCTCAGCTTCGCGCTGATGGACCACTGCTTCCGGCAGACGGCGAAGACCACCGGCATGATCCTCTTGATCATCACCGCCGCCTTCATGCTGAACGTCACCCTGGCGCTTGGCGGCGTGGCTCAGACGATGACCGAGTGGGTATCTTCCTTCGGCCTCTCTGCCACCGGGCTGCTGCTGGCGCTGATCGTCTTCTACCTGATCCTGGGGATGTTCATGGACGTGCTGTCGATGCAGGTGCTGACCATCCCCGTGGCGCTGCCGATCGTCACCGCCGTCGGCGTCGACCCGATCTGGTTCGGCATCTTCATCGTGCTGATGTGCGAACTGGGCATGATCACGCCGCCCGTGGGCATGAACCTCTACGTGGTGCAGGGCGTGCGCAAGGACGGCGGCCCGTTCCGCGATGTGGTGGTCGGTGCTATCCCCTATGTGCTGATCATGATCCTGTTCACCATCCTGATGATCGCCCTGCCCGACCTGGCGCTGTGGCTGCCATCCAATATGCTGGGCTACTGAGGCGGCGATGCTGTGGGAGCTTGACGCGACGGGCCTTGCCGAGGCGTTCCGGCGGGGCGAATCCGATCCCGCCGAGGCGCTGGGCGAGTTCCGCGCCCGCATCGAGCGGATCGACCCCGCCCTCAACGCCTTCGTCACCCTGAACGAGGCGGCCGAGACCGAAGCGGCAGCGAGCGCCGAGCGGATCCGCCGGGGCTGCCGGCGTCCGCTCGACGGGGTGCCGCTGGCGATCAAGGACAGCCTGGCCGTCGCGGGCATGCCCGCGGCCTGGGGCAGCCGCGTCTTCGCGGGCGCGCCCTACACCGCGGACGAACTGCCGGTCAGGCGCCTGCGCGACGCCGGCGCGGTGATCCTCGGCAAGACGAACACACCGGAATTCGCCGTCGAGGGCTACACCGGCAACGACCTCTTCGGCGTCACAGGCAACCCCTGGAATCCGGCGCTCACGCCCGGCGGCTCCAGCGGCGGCACCGTCGCTGCGGTGGCGGCGGGGCTGGCGTCCGCCGGGATCGGCACCGACGGCGGCGGTTCGATCCGCCGGCCGGCGGCCTATACCGGGCTCTTCGGCCTGAAGCCGACCATCGGGCGCTGCGCCCGCGCCGGCGGATTGCCGCAGGTCCTGCTCGACTTTGAGGTCGTCGGCCCGCTGACCCGCAGCGCCCGCGACCTGCGGCTGATCTATCATTGTCTCGCCGGGCCGGACCCGGCCGATCCACGCTCGCGCGCTGTGCCGAATGGGGCGACGGCACCGCATGGGCTGCGCATCCTCTATGTCGAGACCTTCGGCGACGCACCGCTCGATCCGGGCATTCGCGCCTCGGTGGCCGATGCGGCGCGGCGGCTCGGTGAGATGGGCCATCGGATCGAGGCCGGCGCGCTGCCCTTCGACCTCGGGCCGCTCAACGAGAACTGGGGGCG
>DATHZU010000360.1:0-4295 GCA_035458445.1 Thermohalobaculum sp.
AGGCCAGAACGGTCGTGTCCAGGTCCGAGAGCGCATCGAGGTCGATGAACCCCGGACCGACCAAGGCATGGCCGAAGTCGACGCGGCGGGCGACCTCGCCCGCGAAGCCATGGCCGGTGAAGATGATCCGGCCATCCTCGAAGACCACCTCCCCGTCCTCGAGCAGGACATGACGGCCCTCGCGGTACCCGACGACCCAGCGAGCCGTCAGCAGGACCGGACCTCGCGGCGCTGGCGGCATCAGGGCGCCTCGACGAGGGCACGGCCGTCGCGTGCGACCGCGCGGCCGCGCTTGACCACAAGCTTGCGGACCGGGCGCGAGACCACCGCGTGGGCGACAGCCTCGGCATCGACCAGCACCAGGTCCGCGGTGCAGCCCTCTTCCAGCCCATAGCCCTCCAGCCCCATGACCTTCGCGCCCCCGTAGGAACAGCACCAGAGCGCGTGCTCGACATCCGGGTCGGTGCGGAAGTTGTTGCGCAGGCCCAGCAGCATCGCCCGCTCCAGCATGTCGGCATTGCCGTAGGGACCCCAGGTGTCGCGGATGCCGTCGGAGCCGGCGCAGAGAGTCACGCCAGCATCACGCAGTTCGGCCGCCGAGGGCACCGGGCGCGAGGCTGTGGCGACCGTGGCGATGGCGACCCGCTCTTCGGCCAGCCGCTCGACCAGCCCGTGCGCGCGGGCGCGGTCGGCCATCCCGAGGCAGAAGGCGTGGCTGATCGTCACCCGGCCCTGCATGCCGTGAGCGCGGGTGCGGTCGAGGATCATCTCCATCGAGAAGGCGCCCATCTCGTCCGGCTCGTGCAGGTGGATGTCGATCGGCTTGCCGTGCTTCTCGGCCAGCCCGAAGACCGCGTCGAGCTGGCCCTTCGGGTCGCGATCGATTCCACAAGGGTCGAGCCCGCCGACCACGTCGGCGCCCTCGGCCAGCGCGGCCTCCATCAGCTCGAACGTGCCCGGGCGGATCATCAGGCCGGACTGGGGAAAGGCCACGATCTCGATGTCGATCACGTCGCGGTAGGTGTCGCGGGTGGCGGCGACACCTTCGTAGCCACCGATGCCCATCTCGGTGTCCACATCGACATGGGTGCGGATCGCGGTGGTGCCGTGTGACAGCGACAGGACGGCCTGGCGGGCCGACTGGCGCCGCGGGTCGATGTCCCACTCGGTCTTGAGACGGCGCTCGGTCTCGATCTTGTCGATCAGAAGCGGCCCCGCCTGGTGCGGGCGCCAGCCCATGCCCCAGAGTGTCTTGTCGAGGTGGGTATGGGCCTCGACCAGCCCAGGCAAGGCGATGGCGCCGGCGCCGTCCTCGGTGGCAATGCCCTCCGCCTCGATCCCTGCCGCCATCCGGGCGATCTTCCCGCCGCGGATCAGGATGTCGGTCGCTGGCGCTCCCCAGGGGCGGACGTTTCTCAACAGCAGGTCGGTCATGTTTCCCTCAGGCAATTTCAGCCAGTTTCAATGCCTCGTTCGGCGTCAACACGAACTGGCGGTCGGCGACGATGTAGTTGTCGGCATGCAGGCGCGCGATCGGCTGGTAGACGTCGGGCCGGACATAATGGCCGTCCTCGTCCAGGCAGTCGTCACGCACGTTCATCTGCACCACCTGGCCCAGCACAATGGACCGTCCGGGGAACTCGATCGACTGGAAAAGCCTGCACTCCATCGAGCAGGGGGATTCACTGACCCGCCCCGGCTTCACCTGACGCGACGGCGCCAGCGACAGGCCGGCTTTCTCGACCTCGTCGACACCGCGCGGAAAGTTGATTCCGCAATCCACCATCTGCTGGGCAATCGTCAGGTCGCAGAGATTGACCACGAACTCGCCGGTCTCGCGGATGTTGACGAGCGTGTCCTTGGGGGTGCCGTCGGGCCGCGCGCTGACGCCGAGGATCACGATCGGCGGCTCGTGGGCGAAGACGTTGAAGAAGCTCATCGGCGCCGCGTTCGAGAGGCCGCCGCCCGAGACGGTGGTCACCAACGCGATCGGGCGCGGGGCGACGAAGCTGCACAGCAGTCGATAGCGGTCGCGTTCAGGCAGTTCGGTGAAGTCGAAATCCATCGGAGCCCCCTTCAGACCGTCGCGAGAAGAGGAGCCGCCTCGATCCGCCCCTCCTCGACTGCATGGCAGGCTGCCCGGGCACCCGACGGGGCGTCGCGGAGCGCCGGCGCCTCGCGCCTGCAACGGTCATTGGCGAAGGGGCAGCGGGGATGGAAGGTGCAGCCCGAGGGCGGGTCAATCGGGTTCGGCACCTCTCCCGCCACCGGTTGGCGCTCGCGCCGGGCCATGGTGATGTCGGGGATCGTCTCCAGCAGCAGCCGCGTGTAGGGATGCTGCGGGCTGGCGAAGACCTTCCGCGCCGGGCCGGTCTCTACAAGGCGGCCCAAATACATCACGCCGATATGGTCGGACATGAAGTAGACCACCGCCAGGTCGTGGCTGATGAAGAGGTAGGTCAGCCCCAGCTCCTTCTGCAGGTCCTTCATTAAATTCAGGATCTGCGACTGTACCGAGACGTCCAGCGCCGAAGTGGGCTCGTCGCACACCAGGAAGTCGGGATTCGACGAGATTGCCCGGGCGATCGAAATGCGCTGGCGCTGCCCACCCGAGAACTCGTGCGGGAACTTCTCGCCGTCCTTCGGGTTCAGGCCCACCAGCTCCAGCAGCCGTCCGACATCGCGCGCAGCCGCGGCGCGGTCCGTCACGAGGCCGTAGCTCCACAGCGGCTCGGCTATGATGTCGCGCACCCGCCAGCGCGGGTTCAGGCTGGCATATGGATCCTGGAAGATCATCTGCATCCGCCGCCGGATCGCGGGCGGCTCGCCGGCTGGGCAGTCGGTCACGTCCGTGCCCTCGAAGCGGATCGAGCCGCCCGTCGGCTGGTAGAGCCCGACGACGAGACGCGCGACCGTGGATTTGCCGCAACCCGACTCGCCGACCAGGCTGAAGGTGGTGCCGCGCGCGATCTCGAGATCGACCCCGTCGACCGCGCGCAGGTGCTGGACGGGCTTGCGTTCGAGCAGCCGCTCCAGCAGAGGCGGCGAGATGTCGAAATGCTTCTTCAGCCCCTGCATGCTCACCAGGGCCTCGGTGCCGGTCATGACGTTTCTCCCTCGTAGAGCAGGCATGCTACACGGCTGCCACCGACCGAGAGCGGCTCGGGCCGGGTGATGGTGCATTGTGGCATCGCCTTCGGGCATCGTGGATTGAAGGCGCAGCCGGGCGGGATGTCGGTCAGGCGCGGCATCGCACCTTCGATCTGGGTCAGGCGGCCGGGATCCGACCCGATGATCGGGATCGAGCCCATCAGTCCCTTGGTGTATGGGTGACGGGGCGCCTTCACCACCTGCGTGACGGGGCCGATCTCGGCCAGGCGACCGGAATACATCACCGCCACGCGGTCGGCGGTCTCGGCGATCACGCCCATGTCGTGCGTCACGAGGATCACCGCCGCGCCGTGTTCGCGGCACATCTTCTTCAGGAGCGCGAGGATCTGCGCCTGGATCGAGACGTCGAGCGCGGTAGTCGGCTCGTCCGCGATCACCAGCTTCGGGTTGGCGCAGAGCGCCAGAGCGATCACGACCCGCTGGCGCATGCCGCCCGAGAACTGGTGCGGATAGTGGTCGATCCGCTTTTCGGGGGCCGGGATGCCGACCTCGGCGAGCAGATCGATGGCGCGCTTCCGGGCCTGCTCGCGGTTCAGCTCGAGATGGGTCTGAATGGTCTCGACGAGCTGCCGGCCGACGGTGAAGAGCGGGTTCAGGCTGGTCAGCGGGTCCTGGAAGATCGCGCCGATTTTCTTGCCGCGGATGCGGCGCATCTTCTCGCGCGGCAGGTTGTCGATACGGCTACCCTCGAAAACAATCTCGCCGCCAGCGATGCGGCCTGGCGGCTCCAGCAGCCCGGTGATCGCGGTCCCGGTCAGCGACTTGCCGGCGCCGGATTCGCCGACCACGCCCAGGATCTCGCCGGGCGCCAGCTCGAACGAGATGTTGTCGACTGCCGTCAACGGTCCGCGACGGGTGTCGAAGACGATCGAGAGGCCACGGACTTCCAGAAGCGGCGCCGTCGTCTGAATGCGCTCCATCATCATGGCCTCACCGCAGCTTCGGATTGAGAGCGTCACGCAGCCAGTCACCCATCAGATTGACCGCCAGCACCAGCACCACCAGGGTCAGCGACGGGAAGATCACCACCCACCAGACGCCGGAGAACAGGTACTCGTTGCCGACGCGGATCAGTGTGCCGAGCGACGGATTGGTCGGCGGCATGCCGACGCCCAGGAACGACA
>DATHZU010000361.1:0-6025 GCA_035458445.1 Thermohalobaculum sp.
GGCCCCCAGCGACGCCAGCATCGGCCGGTTGGCGTCGAAGACGCCAGGCGCGGCCGGGTCGGCACCGGGCTGCAACAGCTCGTCGCCGGTCGAGAGCACGGCGAGGCACAGCCGCTTACGCACAGAGAATCGGTCCGCCCCCACCGCCGCGGCGCGAGCGAGATCGGCCGGGGTCAACCGCCGCCCGCCGGGCAGCGCCTCAGCGCCCGCCACAGCGTCCTCGCCCGCCTTGCGGGTGTTGGCGCCCGGCTTGCGCGGGGCGCGGAACCGGAGCCGGGCACCGGTGACCTCCGAGTCTTCCTGCAGCACCACGGTATCGGCGCCTGCCGGAATCTCCGCCCCGGTCAGAATGCGCACCGCCGCGCCGGGAGGGACGGTCCCGCCAAAGGGGTGGCCCGCCGCGGCCCGGCCCTCCACCAGAGCCAGGTCATCCTCGGCCATGCCGCTCAGCGAGGTCCAGGCGAAAGCATAGCCATCGATGGCGGAATTGGCGGCGGGCGGGTTGGACCGCCGCGCGATCACCGGGGCGGCGAGGATGCGCCCCGCGCCTTCGGCCAGCGGCACCTCCTCGGCCCCGGTGACGCAATGCAGGCCCTCGCGCAGCAGGCGCAGAGCCGCGTCCACCGGAGTCCAGTCGATCCCCGGCGGCAGCGCGAAGCAGTCGTCCGGCAGGCGCTCAGCCATGCGTGGCCCTCACGCGCTCTTCCTCAGTTCCAGCCCCAGGTCGGAGAGGATGAAATCGGCGATCGCCGGGATGTCGTCGAGTCCGATCACCCGCTGGCTGGCGCCCTCCGGCGCGTCGTTCGACGCAATTGCCCTGATCGTCGGGTCTTCCAGCGCGATCAGCGGCTGGCCGGTCTCGGCGCGCCAGGCCTCGACCTTGGGGTGGTCGTCTCGCTTGTAGCCCTCGACGATCACCAGGTCGACCGGCGCCAGATGGCCCAGCAGCTCCTTCAGCGGCGCCTCGGGCGCGCCGCGCAATTCGGTCATCACCGCCCAGCGCGAGGCCGAGGACAGGATCACCTGCCGCGCGCCCGCCTGGCGGTGGCGGAAGCTGTCCTTGCCCTTCTGGTCCACATCCACCTTGTGGTGAGTGTGCTTGACGGTCGAGACGCTGAAGCCCCGCCCGCTGATCTCGGCCACCAGCCGCTCGACCAGCGTGGTTTTCCCTGCGTTCTTCCAGCCGACGACGCCATAGACCTTCATGCCTGCTCCTTCAGGATGCGCTCCGCCTCGACCATATCCTCGGGCGTGTTGATATTGAAGAAGGGGTAATCCGCCGCCTCGTCGAACACCGCCCGGGCGCAGCCGTGGCGCGAGGACCAGACGATGATCTTGCGCATGTGACCCACCGTCAGCGCCTGTTCCAGGTCGTCGGCCAGGGCGACGGGCCAGAGCGCGAAGGTGGGATGCTCGGAGAGGCCGCGGTCGGGGTCGTTGGTGGCGGCCATGGCGATGGGCTGGCCGCCCGCCTCGGCCGCCGCCTTGAGCCGCGCCACCAGGTCGGCCGGGAAGAACGGCGTGTCGCCCGCGGCGCTGGCCACATGGGTGAAGCCGCGCGCTGCCGCCCAGCGCATTCCGGCCAGGACGCCGGCCAGCGGCCCGGCGAAACCCTCGACTGTGTCGGGGATGACAGGCAACCCGAATTCCGCAAAGCGGGCGGGGTCGCCATTGGCGTTCAACACGATCTCGTCGACCTGGGGCTTGAGCCGCGCGATCACCCGGGCCAGCAGGGTCTGGCCGCCGACTTTGAGGAGCGCCTTGTCGCCCCCGCCCATGCGCCGGGCCATGCCACCGGCGAGGATCACGCCTGCGATCTTCATTCCCCCGCCCCCTTCCGCCTGTGCTTGCGGTCCTCGTCGCCCACCGCCCCCGGATCGGCGTCGAAGACCAGCCGCTCCGCACCGCTGAGGCAGTGGAAGCGCTGGCCGCGCATGCGGCCGATCAGGGTCAGGCCCACCTGCTGGGCCAGTTCCACCCCCCAGGCGGTGAAGCCCGAGCGCGAGGCCAGGATCGGGATGCCCATCAGCGCGGTCTTGATCACCATCTCCGAGGTCAGCCGCCCGGTGGTGTACAGGATCTTGTCCGCCCCCCCGACTCCCTCGCGCAGCATCCAGCCGGCGATCTTGTCGACCGCGTTGTGGCGCCCGACATCCTCCATGAACACCAGCGGGCGGTCGCGGTGGCAAAGCACCGTGCCGTGAATGGCGCCTGCCTCGAGATAGAGGCTGGGCCGGGTGTTGATCTTCTTCGCCAGCGCGTAAAGCCACGAGGTGCGCAGTTCGGCGGCGGGCAGCTTCACCCCCTCCAGGCTCTCCATCACGTCGCCGAAGACGGTGCCCACCGCGCAGCCTGAAGTGCGGGTCTTCTTCTTCAGCTTCTCCTCGTAGTCGGTCTGGCGCTCGGTGCGGACAACCACGACCTCCAGCTCCTCGTCGTATTCGACGCCGGTGATCACGTCCGAGCTGTGCAGCATCCCCTGGTTCAGCAGGTAGCCGACCGCGAGGTATTCCGGGTAGTCGCCGATGGTCATGGCGGTGACGATCTCCTGGGAATTCAGGAAGATGGTCAGCGCCCGCTCCTCAACGACGCGGATCTCCGCCTGCTGCCCGGTCTGGTCGATGCCGGTGACCGGCCGGGTCAGGCGCGGATCGTCCGGGTCCGGGGCGATCTGGAATTCGTGCGCGTCAGCCATGCCGCTCGGCCCCCTCGGGGAACACCCCGTGCTTGAGGAAATGGACGGTCAGGTCGGCGACCTCGGGACTGAAGGGCAGCATCGGGTGGCCCACCCGCACCGCCGCCCGGTGCCCCGCCCCGGCCCAGGCCGACCGCAGCGTCACCTTGCCGTCGTGGAGCCCCCGCAGTCCCACCTCGCGCCCGATCATGGCGCTGCCCGGCATCCGGGCGATACCACCGATCGCGCCGATACGTCCGGCGCGCAGGCGCGGACCCTGGGGCACTGCAAGCTCGGCCAGCACCGGGCCGCAGAGCGCGCGCACCGGCGCGATGCGCCCGCTCCAGGCCGCCAGCGCCGAGCCGCGCATCGGCGCGCCGATCAGCACCACCCGTCCGAAGGGCAGGTCGGTGCGGCCGCGGAACAGCGCCGCCGAGATCACCCCGCCCAGCGAGAAGCCGACCAGGTGGATCACCTCCCAGCGCCCGGCCAGGGGCTCGACCCGCCGCTCCACGTCGGCGGTCGCCTGGGCCATGGTCAGCCGGCGCGAGCGGTAGCCGAGGCTGACCGTCTCGAAGCCCGCCTGCTGGAGGCGCCGGGCGAGATAGCCCATCCCCAGCCGGGTGCGGCCGAGGCCGTGCAGCAGCACGACCCCCTCGACCTTCGCATCGCCGGCAGGTTTGTCTTTCTCCGTCATCGCCAATCACAAATCCCGACTGGCGGCGCAGGTCAAGGGTGCGGCACGCGGACCGCCCTGCCGGGTGGCGGTCTTTCCGCCTCGCGGAGGGGTTCCGCCGCCTACTGCTTGGCCAGCAGGTCGCGGATTTCCTCCAGCAACACCTCGGATTTCGGCGGCGCCGGCGGCGGGGGCGGCGCGGCGGGGGCCGCTTCCTCCTTGCGCTTCAGCTCGTTCATGCCCTTTACCACGAAGAACAACACCCAGGCGACGATCAGGAAACTGATCACGGCGTTGATGAACAATCCGTAATTGATCGTCGGCGCCCCGGCCTCCTGCGCCGCCGCCAGGCTGGCGAAGTCGCCGCTGCCAAGGTTGATGAACAGGTTCGAGAAATCGATCCCGCCGGTGATCGCCCCGATGATCGGGTTGACGATGTCCTTGACGAAGCTGTTGACGATGGAGGTGAAGGCAGCACCGATCACGATGCCGATCCCCATGTCGACCACATTGCCCTTTACGGCAAATTCCTTGAATTCCTTCAGCATCTTCTTCCCCGCTGGACGTGTTCTTACCCCCGCGATGCCAAATGACGCCGAATTCAGATCGGTTGGCAAGAAAATTGGCGCCCCGGGGGCACCGATTTTCGCAGATTCCCGGGCGAATCAGGCCCGCAGGTTGCCGCCCGTCGCCTTGGTGACCGCCGCGACCACGCGCCCGCTGACCGCCTCGATCTCGGATTCGGTCAGCGTGCCCTCAACCGGCTGCAAACGGATCGAGATCGCGATCGATTTCTTGCCCTCGCCGAATTGCTCGGCGGCCCGGGTCCCCTGGAAAACGTCGAAGACGCTGGCCCGCTCGATCAGTTTCTTCTCGGCGCCGATGGCGGCGCGCAGCACCGCTTCTGCCTCGACCCGGTCGTCGACCACGAAGGCGAAGTCGCGCTCGACCGCCTGGAAATCCGAAACTGCAAGTGCGGGCCGCGCCGCCGATCTGGCCTTCTTCAGCGGGATCGCGTCGAGGAACACCGTCGCCGCCACCGCCGGGCCCTTCACCTCCAGCGCCTGCAGCACCTTCGGATGCAGTTCGCCGAATACCGCCAGCGTGTTCTTCGGCCCCAGTTTCAGGGCCGCCGAACGGCCCGGGTGGAACCAGTCCGGCGCCTCGCGAGCCACCCTCAGCTTGTCGACCGGCGCCCCCAGTGCCGCCAGCACCGCCTCGGCATCCGCCTTGGCGTCGTGCAGGTCCATCGGCCGGCGGCTGCCCGCCCAGTGGCGCGGCCCGCTGGCGCCGACGCGGAGCGCGGTCGCCTGCAGCGACTGCTCGCCGGGCTCGCCGCCATGGAAGGCCGGGCCGACCTCGAACAGGCCCAGATCGGCAAAGCCCCGCGCCTGGTTGCGCGCCGCCGCCGCCAGCAGGCCCGGCAGCAGGCTGGGGCGCATGTCCGACATCTCGCTGGAGATCGGGTTCTGCAGCTTCAACGCCGCCTGCCCGCCGCCGAAGAGCCGCGCCTCGGCTTCGGAGACAAAGGAGTAGCTGACGATTTCGTTCAGCCCCAGCGCCGCGAGCTGGCGCCGGGTCAGGCCCTCGCGCTTCTGCATCGGCGTCAGGGTGCGGGCGGCCACGCCGCCATGGCTGCGCGGCAGCGGCCGGGCGGGCAGCTTGCTCAGCGAGGCGACGCGGGCGATCTCCTCGATCAGGTCGGCCTCGCCCTGCACATCCGGGCGCCAGCTCGGCGGCGTGACGCTCAGCACGTTGTCCGGCATCGCCGGGACCGCGCCCATCGCCAGCGCGGCCGCGGCGGCAAGGGTCTCGATGGGATCGATCACCCGGAAACCGAGCGCGTTGAGGATGCGGATCTGCGCTTCGCGCGAGATTTCCATACCGACCAGACGCTCGACCCGCTCGGGGTCCAGCCCGTAGCTGCGGGTCGTCTCGGGCACGGCGCCGGCGGTCACCACCTCCGATGCCTCGCCGCCGCAAAGGTCCAGGATCATCCGGGTCGCCAGTTCCATGCCGACCGGCGTGAATTCCGGGTCCACGCCGCGCTCGAAGCGGTAGCGCGCATCCGAATTGATGCGCAGCTTGCGGCCGGTCGCGGCGGTCCGGACCGGGTCGAAATAGGCCGCCTCGACGAAGACGTCGGTGGTCTCCACGGTGCAGCCGGAATGCTCGCCGCCCATCACGCCGCCGATGCCCTCGGGCCCGGCGTCGTCGCAGATCAGCGTCATCGCATCGTCGAACTCGTAGGTCTTGCCGTCCAGCGCCAGCAGGCTCTCGCCCGGGCGGCTGAGGCGCACATGGATATCGCCCTTGACCTTGGCGGCATCGAAGACGTGCAGCGGGCGGCCCCGGTCGAAGGTGATGTAGTTGGTGATGTCGACCAGCGCCGAGATCGGCCGCAGCCCGATGGCGCGCAGCCGCTTCTGCAGCCATTTCGGCGACGGGCGATTGCGGACCCCGCGGATGTAGCGCCCGACGAACAGCGGGCAGGCGCTGTCGCGCACATCGTCCTTCAGGGTGACGGAAACCGGGCTGGCGAACCTGCCCGGCACCGGGTCGACCGATGGCGTGATCAGCCGCCCCAGGCCGCGTGCCGCCAGGTCGCGGGCGATGCCGGCGACCCCCAGCGCATCGGGCCGGTTCGGGGTGATCGCGACGTCGATGACCGGGTC
>DATHZU010000362.1:0-2345 GCA_035458445.1 Thermohalobaculum sp.
GCGTCAGCATCGGCACCAGCGCGCCGCCGGCGGCGGCATTGTTGCCCGCCTCGGGCGCGGCCACGCCGCGCGGGTTGCCGGTGCCGAAGCTGGCCTTGTCCCCGGCCAGCGCCTTTTCGCTCATATAGGCCATGAAGCTGCCGAGCGAGGCGCCGGCGCCCGGCAGGACGCCCGCGAAGAACCCGATGAAGGTCGAGCGGAGCATGGTCCAGATGCTGTCGCCGATCATCTTGAACGGGATGGTAACCTTGCCGAGCTTTACGCCGATCGCGCTTTCCTTGCCGTGGCTTTCGATGAAGCAGAACACCTCGGTAATGGCGAAGAGGCCGACGATGGCGACCAGGAAATCGACGCCGTCCATCAGGTGGAGCTGTCCGTAGGTGAAGCGCGGCATGCCCGACGTGTTGTCCAGCCCGATCATCGCGATCCCCAGGCCGATGCAGGCGGCGATTGCCGACTTGGCCTGGTTGTTCGACGCCATCCCGCCCAGCGTGCAGAAGGCCAGCAGGTAGAGGGCGAAGTACTCGGCCGGACCGAACAGATAGGCCACGCGGGCCAGCACCGGCGCCAGGATCACCAGCCCGATCGTCGCGATGAACGCGCCGACGAACGAAGCGACGCCGGAAAGCACCAGCGCGTCGCCCGCCTTGCCCTGCTTGGCCATGGGATAGCCGTCCAGCGTCGTCATCAGCGCCGGCTCGTCGCCCGGAATGTTCAGCAGGATCGACGAAATGCGGCCGCCATACATGGCGCCGTAATAGACCGACGTCATCAGCACCAGCGCCGAGGTCGCATCCAGCCCCAGCGTGAAGGTCAGCGGGATCAGGATCGCCACGCCGTTCGACGGCCCGAGGCCGGGCAGCGCACCGATGATCGTGCCCAGGAAGCACCCGATGACGGCCAGCATCAGGGTGAACGGCGTCAGCGCGACACCGAAGCCCATCGAGAGGTTCGCCAGAGTTTCCATTGCCGCCCCTTAGCCGAAGAACCCTTTCGGGCCAGCCACCAGGCCCAGCCCCAGGACGAACTTGAACACGACGAAAAGCCCGACCGACAGGCCGGCGCCGGCCACCAGCGAAGCGACGCGCCGGGCACTGATCTGATAGCTGAGAATCGCGGCGGCCAAAAAGGTGGGCAGCAGGAAGCCCAGCGGCTTCAACGCGAAGGCGTAACCCACCAGCACCGCCACCGCCAGGGCCAGGGCGCCGAAGGTGCGCAGTGCCGGCCATTCCGGGTCGGCATCGGGCCGCAAGATCATGTACAGGGCACAGATCGCCGCCACCGAGCCGACCAGGACCGGAAAGGTCTTGGGCCCCACCGGGTCGGACAGGAAGCTGGTCTGAATTTGCGTGGCGCTCGCGATGAACGCGAGCGCCACGACGAGAATGTCCAGACCGAAGATCCGGTCCGAAGCCATTACTGGATGACCCCGATCTCTTTCGACAGCTCGACGGTCTGCGCCACGACGCTATCGACCCAGTTCTGGAAATCGGCGCCGACCTTGGTGAACGGCGCCAGGCCGTTGGCCGCCATCGCCTCTTTCCACTCGGCGCTGTCCGCCACCTTCTGCAGCTTCTCGGCCCAGCTGTTGAACGCCTCGTCCGAGATGCCCTTGGGCACGTAGAGGCCGCGCCAGTTCACGGCGACCACGTCAAAGCCCTGCTCGCGGGCGGTCGGGATGTCCTCGAAGCCGGGTACCCGCTCCTCGGTCAGCACCGCCAGGACCCGGACCTCGCCGGACTTCACGAAGCCGACGATCTCGGACATGTCGCCCGACATCGCCTGGGTGAAGCCGCCGATGGTCTGGGTGATCGCGTCGGCACCGCCGTCCACGCCGATATACTTGATCGCGCGGATGTCGGTGAAACCGGCCACCTTCAGGACCTGCAGCGGTTTCATGTGGTCGAAGCCGCCCGCCGCCGAGCCGCCGGCGAAGGCGACCGAGCCGGGGTCGGCCTTGATCGCGTCGACCATGTCGCCGAGGCTTTGCAGCGGGCTGTCGGCGGCCACCACGATCACGCCGGGATCGGCGCCGATGGCGCCGACGAAGCGGACCTGGTCGGCGGTCATGCCGGCATAGGCGTTCTGCGCCAGCCGGGTGGTCGTGGCCGAGCTGGCCGCGACGATCAGGTCGGCGTCGTCGCTGCGCTCGTTGACGACGTGGCTATAGGCCAGCCCGCCGCCGCCGCCGGCCATGTTGGTGACCTGCACCGGATCGCCGACCTGGCCGATGTCGAACAGGATCTTGCCGATCTGGCGGCAGGTGAAGTCCCAGCCGCCGCCGGGGTTGGCGGGCGCGATGCACTCGGCCGCCGAAACGGCGCCGGCAGCGCCTACAAGAACTG
>DATHZU010000363.1:0-2589 GCA_035458445.1 Thermohalobaculum sp.
CTATTTCCTGCATGGCGGCGCGTCGCCCTACGTGCCGCCCGAGACCCACCCCCGCATCCGTGCCCTGTTCCCGGACGCCGATATCGAGGCCCTGCCCGGCGCCGGCCACTGGCTGCACGCCGAACAGCCCGAGGCCTTCGCCGGCAGGGTCGACGGCTGGCTGGCCGGGCTTTGACCCGCCGCGGCCGAACAGCCCGTCGCCGCTGCCTATCCGATTGACCGGCAGCCCGGACTGCCGGAATAGTGGCAAATCGAAAGCCTCGGGAGACCTGTGATGGCGGATCAGCCGGGACTGACCGACTTCAAGCTGACCCCCTATTGGTGGGACGATGCCCCGGCGCCGGAACTGCCGGGCGTCCTTCCCACGGCGATCGTCGATGTGGCCATCGTCGGCTCGGGCTATACCGGCCTCAACGCAGCGATCGAGACCGCCCGCGGCGGGCGCAGCACGCTGGTCCTCGACGCCGAGGATGCGGGCTGGGGCTGCTCCTCGCGCAATGGCGGCCATATCAGCACCAGCATCAAGCCGGGGCTGGCCGAGCTTTCGGCCCGCTACGGACCGGAACGCGCCGCCGCGATCCGGGCCGAGGGGCGAACCGCGCTGGAGTGGATCGGCGAGCGCATCCGGCGCGAGGGGATCGATTGCGATTTCCGCCGCTGCGGCCGGTTCCATGCCGCGCATACACCGCAAAGCTATGACCGACTGGCCCGCGAAGCCGAGGCGCTGACCCGCGACGAGGGCGTCGAGGCCCATATGGTGCCAAGGGCCGAGCAGCACCGCGAGCTGGGCACCGATGCCTATTTCGGCGGTGTCGTCTATCCCCGCCACGCCGCGCTGCACCCGGCGAAATACCATCGCGGGCTGATCAGGGCGGCGCAGGGCGCCGGGGCCACGATCCTGCCCCACACGCCGGTGCTGACGATCGGGCGCTCCGGCAAGGCGTTCCGGCTGGCAACGCCACGCGGCACCGTCACCGCCCGCGACGTGATCGTGGCGACGAACGGCTACAGCGGCCGGCTGCTGCCCTGGCTAAGCCGCCGCATGATCCCGATCGGCAGCTATGTCATCGCCACCGAGCCGCTGCCGCAGGCCACCATGGACCTTCTGTTTCCCACCGACCGTCTGGCCTCGGACACCTGCCGGGTGATCTATTACTACCGCCCCTCCCCCGACCGCAGCCGCATCGTCTTCGGCGGCCGGGTTTCGGCCACCGAGACCGATCCGCGGATCAGCGCACCCCGGCTGCACGCCCAATTGGTGCGGATTTTCCCGGAGCTTGCCGGAACCGGCATCTCGCATTCCTGGATGGGAACGGTGGCCTACAGCTTCGACCACCTGGCCCATTGCGGCGTGCATGACGGCATCCACTATGCCGCCAGCTATTGCGGCTCGGGCGTGTCGATGGCCAGTTACCTGGGGATGCGGACCGGTCAGAAGGTGCTGGGATCGCAGGCCGGGCGGACCGCCTTCGACGGCCTGCCATTCCCGACCCGGCCGCTCTATTCGGGCCGGCCCTGGTTCCTGCCCGCCGTGGTGGCCTGGTACGCCTGGCGCGACCGCCGCGAGATCGCCCGGGCGCAGCGGCTGGACGTGGCCTGAGCCGGCGCGAGATGGGCGCATCCCACCCCTGCTTCAACTCAGCAACCAGGCCAGCGCGACGAAACGCCCCGTCTTGGCGATGCCGACCAGCGACAGGAACAGCCAGAACGGCGTGCGCATGATCCCCGCCGCCACCGTGAAGACGTCCCCCAGGGGCGCCCAGGACAGCAGCAGGGTCCAGACCCCGTATTTCAGATACCAGCGCTGCCCGCGCGCCAGCTGGGCCTCGGAGACCGGAAACCAGCGCGAGCCCTTCCAGCGCTCGACGAAGCGGCCCATCCACCAGTTGACCACGCTGCCGAGCGTGTTGCCCACGCTGGCCACCGCCACCATCGGCACCAGCGGCGCCGCCTCGGCCGCCTGCATGGCGGCGAAAAGCAGCTCGGACTGCATGGGCAGCACGGTCGCCGCCCCGAAGGTGGCGGCGAACAGGGTGGCGAGGGCCGAGAGCTCGACCGCCGTCACGGTTCAGCCTGCCCGCCGGGGCATTCGCGCAGCCGGCGGGCTGCCGCCCCCTATTCCATCACCGGGATCGAGAACTCCGAGCCTTCCTTCACGCCGCTCGGCCAGCGGGCGGTCACCGTCTTGGTGCGGGTGTAGAAGCGGAACGCATCCGGCCCGTGCTGGTTCAGGTCGCCGAAGACCGACTTCTTCCAGCCGCCGAAGGTGTGGTAGGCCAGCGGCACCGGGATCGGCACGTTGATGCCGACCATGCCGATGTTGATCTTCGCCGCGAAGTCGCGCGCGGTGTCGCCGTCGCGGGTGAAGATCGCGGTGCCGTTGCCGTATTCGTGGTCCATCGCCATGGCCAGCGCCTCGTTATAGGACTTGGCGCGCACGGTCGACAGCACCGGGCCGAAGATCTCCTGGCGGTAGATATCCATGTCGGTGGTGACGTTGTCGAACAGGCAGCCGCCGATGAAGTTGCCGTTCTCGTAGCCCTGCATCTTGAAGTCGCGGCCGTCGACCACCAGCCTGGCGCCCTGCTC
>DATHZU010000364.1:0-8143 GCA_035458445.1 Thermohalobaculum sp.
TGAGATCCGCCCGGATCTGAGGGTCGTCTTCATGTCCGGCTATGCCGAAGATTCCTTTCGGCGCAACCTCATCGAGCATGACTTTCTGTTCCTGCCAAAGCCATTCTCGCTGGTCGAACTCACGGCCAAAGTGAAGGAGGCGATGTCCCGACCCGTGGCGCACCGGCGCCATTAATCCTTCGGCAACCATAATCGGGCTATCTTGGAGGCAGACACATTTTGTTCTTTATTTGTCCAGACTTTTATGAGAACGTCAGTGGAACATTGTTGCAATTGCAACACCCGGGGCGATATGGAATAAGGAAACGAGGCAATGAGCGGTAACCTGCTGCAGCTGGACGAAAGGCGCGAAATGGATAAGCAGAAGGCTCTGGAATCGGCGCTGGCGCAGATCGAGCGCAACTTCGGCAAGGGCTCGATCATGAAACTCGGCCAGCGCGATGCGGCGATGGATATCGAAGCGATACCCACCGGCTCGCTGGGCCTGGACATTGCGCTCGGGATCGGTGGCTTGCCGAAGGGCCGCATCATCGAGATCTATGGGCCGGAAAGCTCGGGCAAGACCACCCTGGCGCTGCACGCCATCGCCGAGGAGCAGAAGAAGGGCGGCGTTTGCGCCTTCGTCGATGCCGAGCACGCGCTCGACCCTGGCTATGCGCGCAAGCTGGGCGTCAATGTGGACGAGCTGCTGATCTCGCAGCCCGACGCCGGCGAACAGGCGCTGGAAATCACCGACACGCTGGTGCGATCCGGAGCCGTCTCCGTCGTCGTCGTCGATTCGGTCGCGGCCCTGACCCCGCGCTCCGAACTCGAGGGCGAGATGGGCGACAGCTCGGTCGGCGTCCATGCCCGGCTGATGAGCCAGGCGATGCGCAAGCTGACCGGCTCGATCAGCCGCTCGAAATGCATGGTGATCTTCATCAACCAGATCCGCATGAAGATCGGCGTCATGTTCGGCTCGCCCGAGACCACCACCGGCGGCAACGCGCTCAAGTTCTACGCCTCCGTGCGGCTCGACATCCGCCGCATCGGCTCGATCAAGGACCGCGACGAGGTTGTCGGCAACACCACGCGCGTCAAGGTGGTCAAGAACAAGGTGGCGCCGCCGTTCCGCCAGGTCGAATTCGACATCATGTATGGCGAGGGCATCTCCAAGACCGGCGAACTGGTCGATCTTGGCGTGAAGGCCGGGGTCGTCGAGAAGTCCGGAGCCTGGTTCTCCTATGGCGACCAGCGCATCGGCCAGGGCCGCGAGAATGCGAAGCAGTTCCTGAAGGACAACCCGGACATCGCTTTGCAGATCGAGGACAAGATCCGCGCCGCGCACGGCCTGGAGTTTGACCTCGCCGATCCGGACACTCAGGACGAAGTCATCGAGGCCTGATCCCGTCTGGCGGACCTGATATGTTTTTGAGCACGGCCCAGATTGGGCCGCGCTTTTCGTTTGATCCGGAGCGCAGCAGGCACTGGAAGTCGCAATCCCCGGCTGATGCCCGTTCCGTCCCGGCGCGGATGATTTTACTCAGATGGAGCCGCCATCGGGGTGCCGGCCCATCCGCCGGTGGACACCCGCCCGGGCGCAAGATATGACAGCGCCGAACCGCAATTCCCGGCGTGGGGCAACCATGGCGTCTCTGAACGAAATCCGCTCGGCCTTCCTCGATTACTTCGCCAGGCACGGCCACGAAGTCGTCGCGTCCTCGCCCCTGGTGCCGCGCAACGACCCGACGCTGATGTTCACCAATGCGGGGATGGTGCAGTTCAAGAACGTGTTCACCGGCCTCGAGCACCGCGACTATGTGCGTGCGGTCACCTCGCAGAAATGCGTCCGTGCCGGGGGCAAGCACAACGACCTCGACAATGTGGGCTACACCGCGCGGCATCATACGTTCTTCGAGATGCTGGGGAATTTCTCCTTCGGCGACTACTTCAAGGAACTGGCGATCCCGCTGGCCTGGGATCTGATCACCAAGGAATTCGGGCTGCCGAAGGACCGCCTCATGGTGACCATCTTCCATGACGACGACCAGGCCTTCGACATCTGGAAGAAGCACACCGGTCTGCCGGACCAGAAGATCGTCCGCATCCCCACCTCGGACAATTTCTGGTCCATGGGACCGACCGGCCCCTGCGGCCCCTGTTCCGAGATCTTCTTCGACCATGGCGACCACATCCCCGGCGGCCCGCCGGGCAGCCCCGACGAGGATGGCGACCGGTTCGTCGAGATCTGGAATCTGGTCTTCATGCAGTTCGAACAGTTCGAGGACGGAAGGCGCGAGTCGCTGCCCAAACCCTCGATCGACACCGGCATGGGGCTCGAGCGGATCGGCGCGGTCCTCCAGGGCAAGCACGACAATTACGACACCGACCTGATGCGCGCGCTGATCGAGGCGAGCGCCCATGCCTCCAGCAGCGACCCGGACGGGCCGGACAAGGTGCATCACCGGGTCATCGCCGACCATCTGCGCGCCACCTCGTTCCTGATCGCCGACGGCGTCCTGCCCTCGAACGAAGGCCGGGGTTATGTGCTGCGCCGGATCATGCGCCGCGCCATGCGGCATGCCCATCTGGTCGGCGTCGACGCGCCGCTGATGCACCGGCTGGTGCCCGCGCTGGTGCGGCAGATGGGCCAGGCCTTCCCGGAGCTTGGCCGCGCCCAGGAGATGATCGCCGAGACGCTGGAGCTGGAGGAGCACCGCTTCCGCCGCACCCTGGACCGCGGTCTGGGCCTGCTGGCCGATGAGCTCGAGAAGCTGCCCGCCGATGCCGCCCTGCCGGGCGAGACCGCGTTCAAGCTCTACGATACATTTGGTTTCCCGCTGGACCTGACCCAGGACGCCCTGCGCGAGCAGGGCCGCAAGGTTGACACCGAGGGCTTCAACGCCGCCATGGCCGAGCAGAAGGCCAAGGCGCGGGCCGCCTGGTCGGGCTCGGGCGACGCCGCCGAAGCCGGGCTCTGGTTCGATCTTCGGGAGGAGATCGGCGCCACCGAGTTCCTGGGCTACGACACCGAGACCGCCGAGGGCGTGGTCCGCGCCGTCGTCCGCGACGGCGCCCGAGTTTCCTCGGCCAAGACCGACGAGACTATCTCGGTGATCCTCAACCAGACCCCGTTCTACGCCGAGTCCGGCGGCCAGGTCGGCGACCAGGGCGTGATCCGCACGGTTACAGGCAAGGCCCGCGTCACCGACGTGAAGAAGCGCGCCGGCGACGTCTTCGTCCACGAGGCCGTCGTCGAGGAGGGCGAGATCGTCCAGGGCGAGGCCGCCGAGCTGGCGGTCGACGCCGCGCGGCGCGCCGCGATCCGCGCCAACCACTCGGCAACGCATCTGCTGCACGAGGCGCTGCGTGCCCATCTGGGCGACCATGTTGCCCAGCGCGGCAGCCTGGTGGCGCCCGACCGGCTGCGCTTCGATTTCGCGCATCAGAAGGCGCTGTTGGCCGAGGAAGTGGCGCAGGTCGAGGCCGAGGTGAACGCCTATATCCGCCAGAACGATGCCGTCACAACGAGGATCATGACCCCGGACGAGGCTCAAGGAATGGGCGCCCGGGCGCTGTTCGGCGAGAAATACGGCGACGAGGTTCGGGTCGTGACCATGGGACGCCGCCCGCGCGGCCAGGTCGGCCCCGCCGGATCGACCTATTCAATGGAGCTTTGCGGCGGCACTCATGTGGGCCGAACCGGCGAGATCGGCCTGCTGAAGGTCGTAGGCGAGGGGGCGTCCAGCGCCGGCGTCCGGCGGGTCGAGGCGCTGACCGGCGCCGCCGCCTTCGATTACCTGGATGGCCAGGAGAAGGCGCTTGCCAGAGTCGCCGCCGCGCTCCGCGCCCGCCCGGCCGAGGCGCCGGACCGGGTACAGGCGCTGCTGGACGAGCGCAAGGCACTGCAGGCCGAGGTCGAGGAGCTGCGCCGCAAGGTCGCCCTCGGCGGCGGCTCGGCGGCCGAGCCGGAGGCCAGGCAGGTCGGCGGCGTCAGCTTCCTTGCCCAGAGCCTGACCGGGGTCAGCCCGAAGGACCTGCGCGGCCTGATCGACGCCCACAAGGCGCGGCTCGGCTCGGGGGCGGTGCTGCTGATCGCCGATTCCGACGGCAAGGCGGCGGTGGCGGCAGGCGTCACCGACGATCTGACGGGCCGCATCTCGGCTGTGGACCTGGTGCGCGCTGCGGTCGAGGCGGTTGGCGGCAAGGGCGGCGGCGGGCGGCCGGACATGGCCCAGGGCGGCGGCCCGGACGCCTCGAAGGCCGAGGCCGCGATCAGCGCCGCCGAGGATTTGCTGGCGGGCTGAGGCGGGTCGGTGAGTGCCCCGCAGGACGGGGCGGCTCCCATCCTGCAGGGCCTATTTCAAGGTTGAAATGGGAGTCATGATATTGATTTAAAACAATAAAATAGTTAATGCTCACAGAAATCCATGCGCGAACTGCCAGATTGGTTCCCACTTGCTCGTGCATCCGCCGTAGGGCGGGCTTCAGCCCGCCAGAAGCGGTGATTGGCGGGGTGAAACCCCGCCCTACCCGGAGCCACGGCCATTGCACACCGGTCACTCGCAAAGAGCCGGGTTCGGTCCGGCGTGGGGGATGGGTTGGCACCCATCCTGCGGGTTCTTTCGATCACGCCGCAGCTTCGGCCATTGCCCTCAGCTCGGCCAGCCGGTCCTCGGCGATCTCGATCCCCTGCGCCGCGATCCGCGCGCGCCGGGCGGCACGGCCCTCGCCGGGGAGGCGGGCGCCCTCCTGGGCGACGATTTCCGCGAACAACCGCTCGGCATGAGCGGCCCAGCCGCCGTCGCCCCGCGCACGGCCCGGGTCGATGGCCAGGATGAACTCGCCACCGCGCGGCGGGCCGCCGTCGGCCTTGTCGGTCTCGGCGGCCTCGACGCTGAGGCTTTCGCCGATCAGCGGACCGGCCAGAAGCTCGATCATCATCGCCAGCGAGGCGCCCTTGTAGCCGCCGAAGGGCAGCAAGGCGCCCTTGAGCACCTCGTTCGGATCGGTCGTGGGATTGCCGTCCGGGCCGATTCCCGCTCCCTCCGGCAGCCGGTGGCCGTCGCGGGCGGCGATCATCACCTCGCCCCGGGCCATGACCGCACTCGCCTGGTCGAAAACCACCGCCTGCTTGCCCGGCCGTGGCCAGGCGAACGCCAGCGGATTGGTCCCGTAGAGCGGCTTCACCCCGCCCGCCGGGGGAAGAGCGGGTTTGAACGACACGCAGGCGATCGCCGCCACCCCCTGTTCCGCAAGAAGCTCGACCTCGGCCCAGAGGGCGCTGAAATGGTGGGTGTTGGTTATGGCGGCCAGCGCCACGCCCTGGGCCTTCGCAGCCTCGGCCAGCGGTCCCGCCAGCGCCTGGTGCGCCACCGGCGCGTAGCCGCCGTCGCCGTCCACATGCAAGATCGCCGGCGCGCGCTGCTCGATCCTGGGGCGGCTTGCGCCGTTTACCTTCCCGGATTTCAGCGAGCCGATGTAGCCGGGCAGGCGAAACAGCCCATGCGAGGCGGCGCCGTCGCGTTCGGCCCGGGCAATCGTGTCGGCGACGGCGGCGGCGTTGAGACCGTCGCAGCCATGGGCGGCCAGGGCGGCGCGGGCGATCTCGCGGGCGTCCTCGGGGGTGATGATCGGCATGTGGGTCCTCCTTCGCAGCCATCCAATCGGGCGGCGGGGCAGTGGTCAAGCTAATCCGGCGTGACAGTTCAGCGGGTCCTGATAGGGTTGGGCGGATGAGAAATATCGACTTCTCGCTGTGCCGTTCGTGGCTGTTCATCGGTGGGCCGGACGCCCGGGCCGAGACGGCATCCTGTGGCGCCGATGCGGTGATTCTGGAGTTCGAGGACTTCACGCCTCCGGAAGCGCGTCCGGCGGCCCGCGCGGCCGCGCCGGAGCTGCTGCGGGCCTGGAAGGCGGCGGGGGCGGTGACCGCCGTGCGGATCAATCCGCTGGGCCAAGATGGCGGCGCGGACCTGGCGGCGGCAATGGCAGGGGCGCCGGACGTGGTGATGCTGCCGAAGGTGCGCGGCCCCGGGGATATCTCGGAACTGGCCGCGGCGGTGGTCGAGCAGGAGCGGTTGATTGGTCGGGTGGGCGGCACCCGGCTGGTTCCCAATATCGAAAGCGCGGCGGCGCTGTTCCAGACCCGCGAGATCGCCGCGGCGGACCCGCGGGTGATCGGCTGCCTTTTGGCCAGCGAGGACCTGACCGCCGATCTGGGCGCTCCCCGCACCCGCGCCGGTGGCGAGATCGCCTTTGCCCGCGCCTATTTCCACGCCGCCTGCGTCGCCGCCGGGGTGCTGTCGATCGACTATCCCTATACCTTCGCCGACGAGGCCGGCCTGCTGGAGAGCTGTGCCGGCGCGAAGGCGCTGGGCTACCGGGCGAAATCGCTGGTCGCCCCGGCCCATGCGGCGCCGGTCAATACGGCGATGATGCCCTCGGCGAAGGAGGTGGCCGCGGCCCAACGCACCGTCGCCGCCTTCGACGCGGCGCGGGCCGCCGGGCAGGACCGGGTCCTGCTCGACGGCCATCTGGTCGAGGTGCCGACCTATCTCAACGCCCGGGCGCTGCTGGCACGGGCCGCGGCCTATCGCAGCCCGTAGGGGCATGGCGCGCGGGGCCGCGCCTGTGCTCAGTCTTCCTCGTCGTCGTCCGCGCCGCCCTTCGGCAGATTGAACAGCGAATCGGCGTCGACCTTGGCGTGTTTGTCCTCCTCCTCGCCGCCGCGCGGGTCGTCGAGGCTGAAGTTCTCGAACTCGGCCAGGCGGTGCGGCGCCGCGGGTTCCTCGGGCATGCTCAGCGACTGGTCGGTGGACATCAGACTGATCCGCTCCTCCGGCGTCGGAACCGGCTGCTGGGCCTTGGCCTTCTTTTCGGCGGCCTTGCGGACCACTGCGTCCAGGTCCATTTGCTTGCACAGACCCAGCGCCACCGGGTCGACCGGCTGGATATTGGCGATGTTCCAGTGCGTGCGGTTGCGGATCGACTGGATCGTCGGCTTGGTGGTGCCGACGAGCTTGCCGATCTGGCTGTCCTCCAGCTCGGGGTGATAGCGTACCAGCCAGGCGATGGCCGACGGGCGGTCCTGGCGCTTCGAGACCGGCGTATAGCGCGGGCCCTTGCGCTTCTGCGGCGGCGCGACCTCGCGGTGCAGCAGCTTCAGCCGCGCCACCGGATCGGCCTCGCAGCGCTTGATGTCCTCGGCCGTCACCTGATTGTTGGCCACCGGGTCCAGCCCCTTAATTCCGATCGCCACTTCGCCATCGGCGATGCCGGCGACCTCGAGCTCGTGCAGGCCGCAGAAATCCGCAACCTGGCGGAAGGTCAGCGTGGTGTTGTCGACCAGCCAGACGGCGGTCGCCTTGGGCATCAGGGGCAGTTCGGTCATATCTTCCAGCCTTCGTATCTCGCTTGCGCCGAACACGGCTTCGCCGCGCTCCGAGAACCGGGCGCGAGGGCGCAACTGACGGTTTCGAGGGGGTATCCTAGGCGCTATATAGGGGGCGGCGGCGCGAAAATAAAGCGGAAACCCGATGCGGATCGCAGCCTTCTTGATCGTCCTGCTCGCCCTGGCCCCGCCGCTGCCAGGCCGCGCCGCGGACAAGGCGGGCGTGTTCGACTACTACGTTCTGGCGCTGAGCTGGAATGCCGCCTGGTGCGAGGCGGACGGGGCCGCGCGCGGGGCCCCGCAATGCGACCGTGACCGTGACATCGGCTTCGTCCTGCACGGGCTGTGGCCGCAATATCTGGACGGCTGGCCCGCATACTGCGCCACCGACCACCGCGATCCCTCGCGCGCCGAGACCGCGGCCATGGCCGACATCATGGGCTCGGCCGGGCTGGCGTGGCACGAATGGAAGAAGCACGGGCGCTGCTCCGGCCTCGACGCCGCAGCTTACTTCGCCTTGGCCCGCCAGGCATGGAATGCGATCCGCCGTCCTGCCATTCTGCGCCAGACCTCGGCGCCGCTGGTGCTGGATCCCGAGAAGATCGAGGGTTCGTTTCTGGCCGAGAACCCCGGCTTTGCCGCGGATTCGGTTACCGTCACCTGCAAGGCCGGCGTGATCCGCGAGGTCCGCATCTGCCTGGCCCGAGACCTGAGCCCGCGCCCCTGCACCGGCCCCGCCGCGCGCGGCTGCGGGGCGGGTGACGCGATCTT
>DATHZU010000365.1:0-2325 GCA_035458445.1 Thermohalobaculum sp.
AACCAAGCTTGAAACGCCGTCTTTTCGCGAATTTTATGGCGAGGGACGATGCGCTGAGCGATGAGCTTTACGCCGAGAAGAAGAGGACGCTTTTTGGTGGGCTTACCGGTCGAATCCTTGAGATCGGCCCTGGGACGGGCGTGAATCTCCGGTTTCTCGACTCGGGCGTAGAATGGATAGGGATCGAGCCGAACGAGGCGATGCACCCGTATCTTCGAAAGAAAGCTGCGGACCTTGGGATCGAGGTTCAGCTTGAGACCGGCATGTCAGAACAAATGCAGGTTCCGGATAACAGTGTTGATGCGGTGATCAGTACACTCGTCCTTTGCTCTGTCGATGACCTTTGCGCAACGCTGGATGAAGTATTGCGCGTCCTTAAACCAGGTGGACGCTTTGTCTTCCTCGAACACGTAGCGGACAAGCCTTGGACTGCTCGACTGATGGTTCAAAAGATCGTGCCGTTCACGCCCTGGCGCTACTTCTCCGATGGCTGCAATCCCGGTCGGCGCATATCAGATGCCATCCGGAAGGCCGGTTTTGCCGAGGTCGAGGTTCACGACTACATGCAGGAAGGCCCCGGGATTATCCTCGCAATCAATCGTCCTCATATCTTTGGTACGGCGATGAAAGCGGCCTGAAGGACACCAGATCTCACGTTGTCAGGGCGAAAGGAAACGGGACCGTGCGCCCACCTTCGGTCATGGATCCGCATCGCGCACGCTGACGGAGCATCCGGTTTTCCCCAGATTGCTGCCGTTCGCGCAGGGCACAGCATCGGACAGTTTGGGCCCAAACCCTTCATCCGGCCAGCCGCCGCCGATCGATGGATTCCGGCGCTAGACCTGCGCGCCGCCGAATTGCACACCGGCCTTCTGGTCCTCCTCGCTGGACCAGTCGCGCTTGACCTTGAACCACAGCAGCAGCGGCGCCGCGACGAAGATCGAGGAATAGGTGCCGACCAGGATGCCCCAGATCATTGCGAAGGTGAATCCCTTGATCACCGCCGGCCCCAGCACGAACATCGCGATCAGCGCGACCAGAGTGGTCAGCGAGGTCATCAGCGTCCGGCTCAGCGTCTCGTTCACCGACAGGTTCAGCAGGTCGGCCAGCGACATCTTCTTGTATTTTCGCAGGTTCTCTCGGACGCGGTCATAGACCACCACGGTATCGTTCAGCGAATAGCCGACAATGGTCAGGATCGCCGCCACGATGGACAGGTTGAATTCGATCTGGAAGATCGCGAACACGCCCATCGTCAGCGCCACGTCGTGGACCAGCGACAGCACCGCGCCCACCCCGAACTGCCACTCGAAGCGCAGCCAGATATAGACCGAGATCGCCGCCACGGCGAGGACGATGGCCAGGATGCCGGTCTGCAGCAGCTCGCCCGACACCTTCGGCCCCACCACCTCGACGCGCTGGATGGTGGTCCCCGGAATCTCGTTGGTCAGGACCTCGCCGATTTCCTGTGCGACCGCCATCTGGGTATCGCCGTCTCCGGCCTGCTCCTCGACCCGCACCAGCGTGTCGAATTCGGAGCCGAAGCTCTGCACGGCCACATCGCCCAGCTCCATGCCGTTGACCAGGCTGCGGATCTGCCCCAGGTCGGCCGGCTGCACGGTCTTGATCTCGACGACCGTGCCGCCGCGGAAATCGATGCCGAAATTCAGCCCCAGAACGCCGACCAGCAGTGCCGCGGCGACGATCGCTCCCGCCGAAGCGCCGGCGAAGAACTTGCGCCAGCTCATGAACATGACCTTTGTCGTGTCGGGAACCATCTTCAGCCGGCTGATCGTCAGCACCTTCGGGCGGGCCCAGTTGATCCACAGCACGATCATCAGGCGGGTGACCATCACGGCGGTGAAGACCGACGTGATGATGCCGAACCCCAGCGTCACCGCAAAGCCCTTCACCGGCCCGGCGCCCATTCCGAACAGGATCACCGCGGCGATGAAGGTGGTGATGTTCGCGTCGATGATGGCGCTCAGCGCCTCGCTGTAGCCACGCTCGATGGCACGGCTGATGCCCTTGGCGGATTGGAGCTCTTCCTTGATCCGCTCGAAGATCAGCACGTTGGCATCGACCGCCATGCCGATGGTCAGCGCGATACCGGCGATGCCGGGCAAGGTCAGCGTTGCGCCGATGACCGACAGCATGGCGAAGATCAGGCCGACGTTCAGGAACAGCGCCACATTCGCGAACACCCCGAACAGCCCGTAGAACGCCACCATGAAGATCAGCACCGCGGCGAAGGCGATCAGCGTCGCCGCCTTGCCCTTCTCGATCGAATCGGCGCCCAGATCCGGCCCCACCGTGCGCTGTTCC
>DATHZU010000366.1:0-3079 GCA_035458445.1 Thermohalobaculum sp.
CTACGACCTGCTGGCGATCCTGTTCGAGCCGGCCGGCGACTGCGCCGGGACCCTCAACCTGACCCTGGCGGGCGGCGCTGAGATCCGGGCCGAGGTCGAGTGCCTCGACATCGCGATGGCCGATCTGAGCCGGCCATGGGCGGCAAGTGCGAACCGCGCTCCGAGCCACGACGAGTAAGGTCCGCCTGGCCCGATCCGGTCCGATCGTCTGGAAACGCGCGGTCTTTATCGAATTGTTCACGCGACTCACGCAAGGCTTGGCTGTCCGTTAGGCCATGTGGAGAGATCAATGCGCTTTCAGTTCGGCATCGGTGCGCTGAGTGCGCTCGCCTGTGCACTCGTGATGGGCGTTTCGTCCGCACCGGCAGGCGAGGCCATCCAGATCGGCGGAACCGGGGCATCCCTGGAATACACTCGAGTGATGGCCGAGGCCTACATGGCGCGCGATCCGGACGCCAGGGTGGTCGTACATGAAGGGCTGGGCAGCAGCGGCGGCATTCGCGCGGTGATCGCCGGGGCGCTGGACATCGCCATCTCGGGCCGGCCGCTGAAGGAGAAGGAGATCGGAAAGGGCGTGGTCGCCGAGGAACTGATGATCACCCCCCTTTGGCTTTTTCACATCGCGGCGCAAGCCGGTCGATGTGGCTGCCATTGACATACCGCGGCTCTACGAACATGCCGGGGTGGCCTGTGACTGGTTCGGCGGCGAGGTCATGCGCGTTGTGTTGCGACCGCATTCGGACAGCGACCTGCAGCTTGCCGGACGTTATTTCGGCGGGGCGAGCGAGACCATGGAGGCAGCGCGCGCCCAGGAAGGCATTCCGGTTGCCCAGACCGACCAGGACAATGCCGAAATCGCCGAGCAGATGAGCAACTCGCTGACGACGGGGACACTGCTGCAAATGGTATCGGAGCAGCGCGAGCTTTGGCCGCTGTGGATCGACGGCGTCGCGCCCTCGCTGGAAACGATGCAGTCCGGAGCATACCGCTACACCAAGACGCTTTACGTCGTACATCGGGAAGCACCGGATGACGCGGTGCGCGATTTCACCGCCTTTCTGATTTCGGACGAAGCGGCGGCTATCACCGAAGCTCTTGGCGCCCAGGTCCTGCGCTGAGCCAACCGGCCGTGCGCTTGCCACCTCAAAGCGAAGGCGCGGAAATGGAAATCGCCGCAACGAGAGACAGGATGTCGATCCGGACCATCGTCAAGGCGATGGGCGTGGCGCTGGTACTGGTCCTGGGCGTGGGCGTCCCGGCTGGCTTCGGCGTCATGTCCTATCTCGGCGAGCGGGCAAAGCTGCAGCACGCGGCTGAGAAAACCGCTGACACCATCGAGCACCACATTTACAAGACGCCCGTTCTGTGGATGTACCAGACCGAGCGCCTTGAAGGGTTGCTGACCCAGGACAACGTGATCCACGACAACCTCGAGCGCGAGCTTCTCGTCGACGGCGAAGTCATTGTTGCCGCCCACGCTTCGGGACCTGCGCACACGCATGGCGACCTTGCCGGGGGCGCGTATCTTCCCTGGCCGGTGGTGGCGGTGAATGCGCCGGTCTACATGCAAAAGGAGGCGGTTGCGGAAGTCCGCGCGAGCGGAAGCATCCGCCCGATGGCGGTCAATCTCGCCTTGGTCTGGCTCGGCTTCGCGCTGTTGGCAGCGGTATCCTACCGCAGCCTGGCGGTGACGCCCCTGGCGCTGCTCGACCGGACCATGGACTCGCTCAGGGACGCCGCCGAACGCGCGCGGGCGGCCGACATCGCGAAGTCCGAGTTCCTCGCCACGATGAGTCACGAGATCCGCACGCCGTTGAACGGTGTCCTCGGCATGGCCGAACTGCTGGAGTCGACCGAGTTGGACGATCGCCAGAAGATGTTCACCGAAATCGTCCGAAGTTCGGGGCAGGCATTGCTGGGCGTGATCAACGATATCCTCGATTTCTCGAAGATCGACGCCGGCCGGCTGGAAATCGATCCGCAGCCCTTCGAGCTCGAAGTCCTGGCCAGCGAATCCGCTCGGCTGATCGGCCGCGCGGCCGAAGCGAAGGGGCTCGATCTGCTGGTCCGGCTGCAACCGGGCCTGCCCTCCGCGGTCATCGGCGATCTCGGGCGCATCCGGCAGGTGATCACCAACCTGCTGAGCAATGCCGTCAAGTTCACCCAGCAGGGCCAGATCGTGGTCGATCTCTCCGGCGCCGAGCGCTCCGCGGCGGATGGCGCCCGCCTCCTCGACCTGCGGGTCGAGGTGCGCGACACCGGGCATGGCATCGCGCCGGACCGGATCGCCAAGATGTTCGAGCGATTTACCCAGGCCGACAGCTCGCATACCCGCATGCAGGAAGGCACAGGGCTGGGTCTGGCCATCTCGAAGGGGCTGATCGAGCTGATGGGTGGCCAGATCGGCGCAGTCTCACAGCTGAACCAGGGATCGACATTCTGGTTCACGCTGTCGCTTCCGGTCGACGGGGCCGGCGAGCGTGCACTCGGGATGTCGTCCGAGGTCGAGGGGCGGCGGGTGCTCGTGATCGACGGCAACGAAACCAATCTTCGCTTTCTGCAGGAGCAACTCGCCGCCTGGCGGCTGGTCACCGCAGCGGCGTCTTCCGGCAGCGCCGGGTTGCATCGGCTGCTCGCGGCGGCGCGCGGTAACGCCCGGTTTGACCTCGTGGTTCTGGACCAGGGGCTTCCAGACATGACGGGCGAGGAGTTCCTACGCACTCTGCGCGCCGGCCCGGCGGGCGCGGCGACACCGGCAATCATCCTGACTTCGATGAGCGCGGAGCGCGAAAGTACCGCGCTGACCCAGCCGGGCGGTCTGCAATACGTCATCAAGCCGCCCCTGGCCTCGGTCCTCTTCGACGCAATCGCGGTCGCGCTCGCCGGCAGGTCTGCGCTCGCGGCGGCAGATCGCGGACCGGTCGCCGCGGACACCACGAACCCTCAGTTGCAGCGCCCCGGGGCAAAGAGCGTCGAGCGTCTCCACCGAGTCGCGCGGTCAGGCCAGGGCCGCCGCGATGATGCGAACGGGATGCAGTGCCGCGCGCCCTGCGCCGTGACTGATCTGCTGGCGGCAGCT
>DATHZU010000367.1:0-3274 GCA_035458445.1 Thermohalobaculum sp.
ATAGGGCGGCCGACGGCGCAGGTGGGCTCGCCGAGCCCACCCTGCGGGCTGGATGGAAACCGCGGAGTCAGGTCAGCTTGCGCACCGTGTCGCCCACCGAGACCGTGCCATCCCGGGTCACACGCGCATAGATACCGCGCAACCGGTGTTTCTTGCCCTCGCCAGTGCTGACGAAAACGCACGCTTCGCGGCCGTAGCGGTCGATGAACAACTGGCAAGCATTGTGCGGAAGCTCCGTCACGACGAATTCGGCGCTGCCGATCGCGAAGCGTGTGCCGGGCGGCATGTTCGCAGGCGTGAGGTCCATGTCTATGAAGAAGTTGTCGCCGGCGGCCGGCCAATTCGCCTTATCGCCCGCGATGGCGCGAATGCAACTTGCCATCATCATGCAAATCTGCGCATCCGGATCGCCGACACCGTCCTCGAGCGAATATCCGGTGCCGTTGATCCAGTGATCGCCGGGCAAACCCTCGGCCGCTGTGACCTCGATCTTGGCTGGCATGATGCGTTCGCCCCTGCCCGGCCGCATCACGATCAACTCCAGCGAGCCGCTGTGCTTCGGTGCCGACAGAATTTCCGGCAACCGGGCGCTGAGCTCGGCGCGGCTCGTGAATTCGGTTGGGTCAATGGCCGGTTCGGGCATGGGAAAAGGTTAACAAGCCGCCTCGAGTCTCACAACTTGAAACGAGGCCCCGGCATGCGCCCCGCTATCTCCGGGTCATGGTGGCGTGAGGCTCCATCCGGCCGATTGTCGAATTCCGCCCCAAAGCCGGGTCAGGCGCCGATGCGCACGCCCTCGCGGCCCGCGAGGTCCTGCACGAACTGCCAGGCGACGCGGCCGGACATGGCGCCGCGGGTCTGGCGCCACTCGATGGCCTCGGCGCGCAGGCGCTCGTCGTCGATCTCGATGCCGAAGTGGTCGCAGTAGCCGCGGATCATCCGCAGGTATTCCGCCTGATCGCAGGGGTGGAACCCCAGCCACAGCCCGAAGCGGTCGCTCAGCGAGACCTTCTCCTCGGTCGCCTCGGAGGGGCTGATGGCGGTCGAACGCTCGTTCTCGATCATGTCGCGCGGCATCAGGTGGCGGCGGTTCGAGGTGGCGTAGAACAGCACGTTCGGCGGCCGCCCGGCGATCCCGCCGTCCAGCACCGACTTCAGCGCCTTGTAATGGGCGTCATCCTTGTCGAACGAGAGGTCGTCGCAGAACACCAGGAAGCGGCGGTCCGAGCTGCGCAGCAGGTCCAGAAGGCGACCGATCGAGGGAATGTCCTCGCGGTGGATCTCGATCAGCACCAGGGTCCCCGTCTCGGCATTCGCGGCGGCGTGGGCGGCCTTGACCAGCGACGATTTGCCCATGCCCCGCGCGCCCCAAAGCAGCGCGTTATTGGCCGGCAGACCGCTGGCGAAGCGCCGGGTGTTCGCCATCAACGTGTCGCGCGAGCGGTCGATCCCGACCAGCAGGCCCAGTTCGACACGGCTGACCTTCGGCACCGGGATCAGCCGGTCAGGCTCTGCCGCCCACAGATAGGCGTCGGCCCGCGAGAAATCCGGCAGGCTCGCCGCGGGCGGGCTGATCCGCTCCAGTGCCGCGGCAATGCGCTGCAGCGCCTCGGAATCCAGGCTCACTTGTCCTTCTCCCCGCCGCCGCGCGAGTCGCCGTCCCAGGCCTCGGACTCGGTCAACAGCGGGTCGGGTTCGTCCTCGTCCTCGTCGTCGTCATCCGCGTCGTCGTAGTAGCCCTCGGCGCGCAGCTTTTCCTCGCGCTTCTTCTCGACCATCACCACCAGCAGGATCGACACCTCGTAGAGCCCGTAGACCACCCCGAACATCAGCATCATGCTGAACACGTCCGGCGGCGTGAACAGGGCCGCCACGACCAGCATGCCGACGATGCAGTACTTGCGGTTGTCGCGCAGCCACTGAGAGCCCACCAGCCCGGCCTTGGCCATCAGCGTCAGCGCCACCGGCAGCTGGAAGGCGATCCCGAAGGCCAGGATGAATTTCATCGTCAGGCCCAGATACTCGTCGACGGTGCCCAGGAAGGCGATCTTGATCCCGTCGCCATCGGGATCGGGCGTCTTCTCGAAGCTGAGGAAGAAGTCGAAGGCCAGCGGCAGGGCGGCGTAATAGGCGAAGGCCGAGCCGACGACGAACAGCACCGGGGTGGCGATCAGGAACGGCAGGAAGGCGCTCTGTTCGGACTGGTAGAGGCCCGGCGCCACGAAGCGCCAGAGTTGGTTGGCGATGATCGGAAAGGCGAAGAAGAAACCGCCGAACATCGACAGCTGCACATAGGTGAAGAAAACCTTGTGCGCGCCGGTGAAGATCAGCTCGGGATCATGCCCGGCCTTCTCCATCGAGTGCTTGATCGGCTGTGCCAGGAAATCGAACAGCGGCTCGGCGATCGCGAAGCACAGCAACATCGCGACAACGAAGGCCGAGATCGACCGGATCAGCCTCGAGCGAAGTTCGATCAGGTGGTCGATAAGGGGGGCCGAGCTGTCCTCGATATGCTTCTCGCTCATGCGCCACCCGCGCTCCCGGGTTCGGGCTCGGCCTTGGCGGCCGGTTCGGCGGCGGCCTTCGCGACAGGCTTGGCAGCGGGCTTGTCGGTGGACTTGGCGGCAGGTTTGGTGGCGGGCTTGGCGGTCTCGGACTTCTTCGCCGCGGTCTTGGCGGGACCATCCAGGAAGGACTGGCTCAAATCGCGCTGCGCCTTGTACTGGGCGTCGCGGACCTCATCGAGGCTTTTCTTCACGTCCTTCAGCTCGTCGATATCGGCCTGCCGCGCGGCCTCGTCCATCGAGCGCTGGAACTCGCGCGCGATCCCCTTCGCCCGCGAGGTGTATTGCCCCAGCGTCCGCAGCATGCGTGGTAGGTCTTTCGGTCCTACGACGATCAGGGCAGCGACCCCGATCACCAGAAGCTCGGACCAGCCCAGGTCCAACATCGTACCCGCCTCTCAGGAAGCCGGCCGTGTCAGGCCTTCTTCTGTTCCTTCTTCGGTGTCACGTCGATCGGCTCGTCGACGGACTGCTCGAGCTTTTCGGCATCGTCGTCAAGCTCTTCCTTCATGCCCTTCTTGAAGCTCTTGATCCCCTTGGCGACATCGCCCATCAGCTGGGGAATCTTGCCGCGGCCGAACAGCAGCAGGACGACGATCAGGATGACGATCAGGCCCACCGGGCCGATATTGTTGAGCATGGGACACTCCCGTTCAGGCCGGTGGCGTCGCCCCGGCTGGTGATCTTCGGCACACACATATTGGATCGGT
>DATHZU010000368.1:0-6130 GCA_035458445.1 Thermohalobaculum sp.
CGTTCACGTCTATCACTGGCCGTCGGCATCGGAGAAAGCCGATTCGGACGGAGCCCCGAGCGCAAGCACTCACCCGGCCGAGCTGGCACTTCCCGACAAGCCGTCCATCGCCGTCCTGCCCTTCGACAACATGTCAGCCGATCCGGACCAGGAGTTCTTCGCCGAGGGCATCGCCGAGGACATCATCACCGAGCTGTCGAAGTTCCGCTCGCTGTTCGTGATCGCGCGCAACTCGTCCTTCGCCTTCAAGGGCAAGGCGCTGGACGTGAAGGAGATCGGCAGGCGGTTGGGGGTGCGCTATGTGGTCGAGGGCAGCGTGCGCCGGGCCGGCAACCGGGTACGCGTCACCGCGCAGCTGATCGATGCAGTCGACGACACCCATCTTTGGGCCGAGCGCTACGACCGCGGCCTCGAGGACATCTTCGCCGTGCAGGACGAAGTGACCCAGGCCATCGTTACCACGATCGAGCCGCATCTGGCCGATACCGAGCGCCAGAGGGCGCGCCGCAAGCCGCCCGAGAGCCTGGGCGCCTGGGAGAGCTACCAGCGCGGGTTGTGGCACCTGTTCCAGTTCACTCAGGCGGAGGTCAAGACCAGCATCCGGTTCATGGAGCAGGCGGTCGAGCGCGATCCGGATTTCGCCACTGCCCGTGCGGGTCTGGCCTATGCGCTGTATTACCACATGCTGTCCGGCGCCACGCAGGACTGGGACGGAGACGCCGAGCGCGCGCTTGCGGCGGCGAGGCGCGCGGTGACGCTCGATGGCTCCGATCCCTTCGCCCATATCGCGTTGAGCCGGATGCATGCGATCACGGGCCGCCACGACGCCGCGATCGCCCATTGCGACCGGGCGATCGGGCTCAATCCCAGCTATGCCATGGCGCATTTCGGGCGGGCGCACAGCCTGTGGATGTCCGGGCATCCGGCGGAGGCGCTGCCAAGCAACGAGGAGGCCATGCGGCTCAGCCCCAACGACCCGCTGATGTGGGCCTTCATGGCCAGCCGGTCGATCGCGCTGACGCTGCTCGAGCGCTATGACGAGGCGCTGGACTGGGCGCGGCGGGGGGCGCGGCAGGCCAACACCGGGCTTTATTCCATCGTCGCCGAGATCGCCGCGCTCGGCCATCTGGGCCGCGTGGAGGAGGCGGCCGACGCCATCGCGCGGGCGTGCGAGAAACGCCCGTCGGTCAGCGTTCCCTTCCTGCTGAAGGCGTTGCCGATCACCGACCCGGCCTGCCGCGTGCGGTTCGAGGAGGGGCTGCGCAAGGCGGGTCTGGGCGACTGAGATCGCAGACGCGCCACCGAAAGTTCAATGTCCCGGGCTTGATCCGGAACCTCGGGATGCCGCGCTCCGAGGGGGCCAGGGAGGCCCCGGGTCGAGCCCGGGGCGTGAGGCTCCGCCTCAGGTCTTGGTCGCCACCGCCGGGGGGGTGCGCATCCGGCGCGCGGCCTGGGCCTCGCGGTGCGAGATGTAGGTGGCGGCGGCCACCACCATGCCGCCGCCGAGGAAGACGTAAGGATCCAACGGCTCGCCGAAGACCAGAACGCCCAACAGCGCCGCCCAGACCAGCTGCAGGAAGCCGACCGGCTGGGTCACCGTCAGCGGCGCGGCCTGAAAGGCGCGGGTCAGGGTGTAGTGCCCGGCGGTGGCGAAGACGGCGGTCAGGCCGAGCCAGGCGACCTCCTCCAGGGTCGGGTCGCGCCACTGCAGGATCGCGCCGGGCAGCAGCGTCAGCGTGCAGCCGAGCGACAGCATGGCGACGATCAGGCCCGAGCCGAAGTCGCGGGTCAGCCCCTTGGCCAGCAGGAACGAACAGGCGAACAGCGGCGCCGCCGTCAGCTGGGCCAGTTGGCCCGTCGAGATTTCCTGGAAGCCCGGGCGGATGATGATCATCGCGCCCAGGAAGCCGATCGCCACCGCCACGATCCGGCGCAGATGCAGCGTCTCGCGGAAGAAGAACGCCGCCCCCAGCGTCACGAAGATTGGCGCGGTGTAGCCCAGCGCCGTCACTTCTGCGATGGGGATCCGGGCCATGGCGTAGAACCACAGCATCACCGCGACGCCATGGACCAGGCCGCGCAGCACGAAGCGGCGCATCATGACGCCGCTGGGCCAGTTGCCGATCAGCGGCCGGAAGGCCGGCAGGACCAGGATCAGGCCCAGGCCGTAGCGGATGAAGGCCGCCTCGACGGCGGGGATGTCCGAGCCGAGGTGGCGCACGATGCCGGTGACGCAGACGAACAGTACCGTGGTGATCGGCATCGGCTGGATGCTGATCAGGGTGCGGTCGGGGGCTGCGGCGTCGGTCATCTGGTCCGGACTCCATGACGGGCGGTGACCGCTGCGGACCCCCTCTCTGTCTCTCCCCCTTTGCAGGGGGCGAGGACGCCCGCCCCAGCGTTCGGGTTGGCGCCCCTTCGCCCTGGAAGGGGGAAGGACGGGATGGGGGTCTTCGGCGGTGCCGCCGGGGCTGCCGCCGGCTCAGATGTCCAGGTTCTCGACCGACAAGGCGTTCTCCTGGATGAACAGCCGGCGCGGCTCGACAATATCACCCATCAGCTTCGAGAAAATCTCGTCCGCATCTTCCATGTGATCGATTCGCACCTGCAGCAGAGTCCGAGCCTCGGGATCGAGCGTGGTTTCCCACAATTGCTCGGCATTCATCTCGCCGAGACCCTTGTAGCGCTGCAGGGCGAGGCCCTTCTCGCCCTCGGTCATGATCACGTCGAGCAGCTCCGAAGGCCCCCGGATATCGACCTCGCGGTCCTTGCGCACCAGCCGCGCCGGGGTGGCATAGGTCTCGGCGAGCTCGCCGCCCATGGCGGCCAGGCGCCGGGCCTCGGCGGCGCGCAGCGCGAAGCCGTCGATGGCCTGGGTCTGCGCGACACCGCGCAGCACCCGGGTGAAGCGCACGCCCCCCTCGTCCTGCGGCTCGCCCTGCCAGCCGCGCTCGGTTTCGGGCGCCAGGCTGTCGAGCCGCGCGGCGATGCGGGTGGCTTCCTCGGGTGCGATCCCGGGGCGCAGCACGCCTTCGATGGCCATCTGTTCGATGACGAAGCGAGGGTAGTTGGTGGGGAAGGCGGCCAGCAGAGTGCGGGCGCGCCGCGCCTCCTCGACCAGGCGCTTCAGGTCCTCGCCGGCGACCTGGGTGCCGGACCCCAGTACCAGCATGGCCCCGTCGGTGCCTTCGCCGATCAGGTAATCCTCGAGTTCGCGCTGGTCCTTGCAGTAGCGCGAGCTGCCTCGCCGGGTGACCTTGAACAATGGCGGCTGGGCAATGAACAGGTAGCCGCCCTCGATCAGCTCCGGCATCTGCCGGTAGAAGAAGGTCAGCAGCAGCGTGCGGATATGGGCGCCGTCCACATCAGCGTCGGTCATGATGATGATCTTGTGGTAGCGCAGCTTGGCTATGTTGAATTCCTCGCGCCCGATGCCGGTGCCGAGCGCGGTGATCAGCGTGCCGATCTCCTGGCTGGACAGCATCTTGTCGAAGCGGGCGCGCTCGACGTTCAGGATCTTGCCGCGCAGCGGCAGGACCGCCTGGTTGTGGCGGCTTCGCCCCTGCTTGGCCGAGCCGCCGGCACTGTCGCCCTCAACCAGGAACAGTTCCGACTTGGCCGGGTCCTTCTCCTGGCAGTCGGCAAGCTTGCCGGGCAGCGAGGCGATGTCCATCGCGGTCTTGCGGCGGGTCAACTCGCGCGCCTTGCGCGCCGCCTCGCGGGCCAGCGCCGCCTCGACGATCTTGCCGACCACGTGGCGCGCTTCGGCGGGGTTCTCCTCGAACCATTCGGCCAGCTTCTCGTTCATCAGGGATTCGACCACCGGGCGGACCTCGGAGGAAACCAGCTTGTCCTTTGTCTGGCTGGAGAATTTCGGGTCCGGCACCTTGACCGAGAGGACGCAGGTCAGCCCCTCGCGGGCGTCGTCGCCCGAGAAGGTGATCTTTTCCTTCTTGGCGATCCCCGAGGACGAGGCGTAGTTGTTGATCGTGCGAGTCAGGGCGCCGCGGAAGCCCGCCAGATGAGTGCCGCCGTCGCGTTGGGGGATGTTGTTGGTGAAGACCAGCATGTTCTCGTGGTAGCTGTCGTTCCACCACATCGCGACCTCGACGGTGATCCCCTCGCGCTCGCCACGGACCACGATCGGGTTGGGGATCAGCGGCGATTTCGAGCGGTCGAGATAGCGCACGAAGGCCTCGACGCCGCCCTCGTAGTAGAGCTCCTGCTCGACCACGTCGGCATGGCGCTGGTCGCGGAGCACGATGCGCACGCCGGAATTCAGGAAGGCCAGCTCGCGCAGGCGGTGCTCGAGCGTCTTGTAGCTGTATTCCAGGTTCGTGAAGGTGCCGGCCGAGGCAAGAAAGCGCACCCGCGTGCCCTTCTGGCCATTCGCGTCGCCAACCACCTCCAGCGGCTTGACGGTGAAGCCGCCCTCGAAGCGGGCGTAATGCTCCTTGCCATTGCGCCAGATGGTCAGGTCCAGCCAGTCGCTGAGCGCGTTGACCACCGACACGCCGACCCCGTGCAGGCCACCCGAGACCTTGTACGAGTTCTGGTCGAACTTCCCGCCCGCATGGAGCTGGGTCATGATGACCTCGGCGGCCGAGACGCCCTCGCCGGCATGGATGTCGGTGGGGATGCCGCGCCCATTATCGCTGACCGAGACCGAGCCGTCGGCGTGGAGCGTGACCTTCACCAGGTCGGCATAGCCGCCAAGTGCCTCGTCGATGGCGTTGTCGACCACCTCGTAGACCATGTGGTGCAGGCCCGAGCCGTCATCGGTGTCGCCGATATACATGCCGGGGCGCTTGCGCACGGCCTCGAGGCCCTTGAGGACTTTGATCGACTTGGAGTCATACGCGTTCGGATCATTGGGATCGTCTGTCACGCCCATCTCAGGCGGCTTTGGCGGCTTCTTCGCAGCGCCGCCAGCATCTGGCTCCAATTCCTTTTCCGGCTCGTTCTCAGACATGGTCTCGGTCCCTGCCGTGGTTTTCCTTGATGCGGTCGATCCGTCCCTTCAGGCTGCGCAGTTCCGCGAGCTTCGCCGGGTCGGCGTCCGGCGTCTTCTCGGCGATATCGATCAGCAGGTCCATCATCCGGCCGATCTGGCTGCCATAGCTGGCGCCCTGGCGCAGGATATCGGCCTCCAGCGCCGGGAAGGCGGTGGCCCCGATCCAGCCCCAGTTGGTGCGCGGGTCGATGTCCTGGGTGAAGCCGTTGGCGAAGGGGAAGTTAACGGTCATGGCGCCGGCGGGCGCGGCGCGCATCATCCCGGCCCAGGTGGCCATGATCGCGCCGCCGATCTGGGCGCCCTGCAGCCAAGCGGTCCAGAAGGCCGACATCGGGTCGAAGGCGATCAGCGGCGGAAAGCCGGTCTCGGGGAATCTGCTCGGCATGGTCTCAGCCCTCCTCGGCGCTGGGCAGGGTCAGGGTTCCGTCTGCGGCCAGCGGGAACATCGGCACATGGGCGAATTCCCAGGCATGGCCGTCCGGGTCGGCGACATAGGCCACATAGCCGCCCCAGGGGGTGTCGTAAGGCATCTTCAGCGGCGTCGCGCCGGCCGAGACCGCCTCGGCGAAAAGGCGGTCGACGTCGGAGCGCAGGCGCACGTTCTGGGCCAGCGCCATGCCCTCGGGGGCGCCGCCCGCTGCCCGCCCCAGATCCTCGTCCATCATCTCGCGCGGGTAGAGCGCCAGAACCTGGCCACGGAGCTGGAAGAAGGTGATCTCCTCCATGCTTTGCGGCGCCTTCGCCCAGCCGAGCGACTCGTAGAATGCCGTTGCGCGGGGCAGGTCGGCGACCCCGAGGGTGATCAGGCTGACGCGCTGGTCCATGGCTCAGGCGCCTGTCACGGTGGAGACGCCGCCGGATTCGGTCACGGCCAGCCGCAGCGCGGCGCTGCCCATCCCCTCGAACAGCTCCGGTCCGGTGCCGGTCATCCAGGCCTGCGCGCCCAGCGCCTCGATCTCGGCGAAGAGCGCCCGGCGCCGCCCGGCGTCCAGATGGGCTGCCACCTCGTCCAGGAGCAGGATCGGCGCCGCGCCGGTGGCCCGCGCCAACGCCCGGGCATTGGCGAGGCAGAGCGAGATCAGGAGCGCCTTCTGCTCGCCGGTCGAGCAGGCGGAG
>DATHZU010000369.1:0-4961 GCA_035458445.1 Thermohalobaculum sp.
CGTGGATTCTGCGCAAGGAGGGCGTTCGCGTTCGTATTCCGGCGCGGCGAGCGCCGCCGGAACAGGAGGTCGGTGATGAAGCTCGACGCCGCGCAGATCGGCAGCATCCGCGATCGATACGATTCCGAGCCGTTGGCGGACGACAATCCGGCGTTGCCGAAACTGCAGGAAACCTTCGGCGACCACAGCTTCTTTCTCGACGCGAGGGGGCTGCATGTCGTCGAGCCCGACCCCGACCACGAAGGCACCCTGGGCTACGTGATCAAGATCGCGAGCTGGACCGAGGACCAGACCCAGCTGCGGGTGCACGAACCCGAGGTCCTGCCGATGGCGATCAGCCTGCTGCCCGAGCGCAAGGCAGGCTGATGCATGCACGCCTGGGGCGCTAACCCTTCAGCAATCGCCGCGCCAGCGTCAGAAACGCGGCCATCTCGGCCGGGTCGGGCAACTCGCCGGTGAAGCTGACCAGATAGGGCTCCAGCATCGAGAACCGGGTCTCGAAGGGCTCGTTTTCGACCAGGGCATAATACCCGATCTGCATGAAATAGATGATCCGGGCCCGGGTGAAGGCCTCGGTCTCCTCGTAGCCGTGCCGCAGGAACATGTCGCGGATCGCATTGGCCCGCGCAGCATCGGCGGCGTCCAGACGCTTGCGCACCTCCGGTGCCCGCCGCGCCCATTCGCGCACAGCGAAGTCCAGCCGCGGGTCGAACTGGGCCGGGTCGATGAAGCATTCGAACAGATGCATCACCGCCCGGCAGATATTCCCCGCCGGCCTTGCCGCATGGTCCAGCACGGCGCGGGTGTTCTGCTGCTCCCACCGCGCCAGCAACTGGTCCAGCAGGTCCTTGCGGCTGCGGAAATACCAGTAGAACGACGATCGCGAGACGCCGAGCTGGTTGGCCAGCGTCAGCACCTTGACCTGGCTGACCCCGCGCCCGACCAGCGTCTCGCCGGCCAGCCGCAGCCAGTCCTCGCGGGTGACCTTGATGTTGCCTTTCGGCAGGGGCTCGGGGATTGCGTCCATGGCCGGTAGCTTACCCACTCTGGACATTAGTGTCTAGACGTGGCCGAACCCATTGCGTAAGGTTTCGCCGGTCACCTGAGTCGGAGCAGGGAGTCGGCGATGAAATCCCAGTATCGTGTCGTGGTCATCGGGGGCGGCGTCGTGGGCGCCTCGGTGCTGTATCACCTGGCCAGGTTCGGCTGGACCGACGTGGCGCTGGTCGAGCGCTCGGTTCTGACGGCGGGATCATCCTGGCACGCGGCGGGCGGCATCCACGCGCTGAACGCCGATCCCAACATGGCGGCCCTGCAGGCCTATACCATCGACCTGCTGTCCGAGGTCGAGAAGGAATCCGGCCAGGACATCGGGTTGCACATGACCGGCGGCATCACCGTGGCCTCGGCTCCGGCGCGGTGGGAGTGGCTGCAATCGGCGTACCGGGTGTTCCAGACCATCGGCATCGAGGACTGTCACCTGATGACGCCCTCCGAGATCAAGGAGCGCTGCCCGATCATGGACGTCGATGGCGTGATCGGCGGTCTGTGGGCGGACCGCGAGGGCTACATCGACACCACCGGCGTGGTCCATGCCTATGCCAAGGCGGCGCGCATGCGGGGCGCCGAGGTGATCGAGCACAACAAGGTCGAGGAGCTGCGCCAGCGGCCCGACGGCAGCTGGGACGTGATTACCCAGAAAGGCACCATCCATGCCGAGCATGTGGTCAATGCCGGCGGCCTCTGGGCCAAGCAGGTGGGCCGCATGGCGGGGTTGGACCTGCCGCTGTCACCGCTCGAGCATCACTATCTGGTGACTGAGGACATCCCGGAGATCGCGACGCTGGATTTCGAGGTGCCGATGACCGTGGACCTCGAGGGGTTCACCTATCTGCGGCAGGACCAGAAGGGGGTGCTGCTGGGCATCTACGAGGTCAACCACAAGCACTGGAACATCGACGGCGCGCCCTGGGACTACGGTTTCGAGCTGATCCAGGAAGATTTCGACCGGATCGAAAAGGAACTGGAACTGGGCTTCAACCGCTATCCCTGCCTGCAGACCGCCGGGATCAAGCGCTGGGTCAACGGCGCCTTCACCTTCTCGCCGGACGGCAATCCGCTGGTCGGCCCGGTGCGCGGCACCCGCAACTACTGGCTCGCCTGCGGCGTGATGGCGGGCTTCCTGCAGGGCGGCGGCGTGGGCAAGACTCTGGCCGAGTGGATGATCCATGGCGAGACCGAGGCCGATCATTGGCCGATGGACATCGCCCGCTATGGCGACTTCGCCTCGAACCGCGAATACATCCGCCAGACCACCGGCCAGTTCTATTCGCGCCGCTTCGTGATGACCTATCCGAACGAGCAGCTCTGGGCCGGGCGGCCGCTGAAGAAGGCGCCGGCCTATGACGCGATGCAGGCCGAGGGCGCACGGTACGGCTGTTCCTGGGGGCTGGAGGTGCCGATCTACTTCGCGCCGAAGGGCTTCGAGGAAACCCCGACGCTGAAGCGCTCGAATGCCCACGATATCGTCGGAGCCGAGTGCCGGGCGGTCCGCAACAGTGCCGGGATCATCGATATCTCGGGCTTCTCGCGCTACCAGGTGACGGGTCCGCGTGCGGAGGCCTGGCTGGACCGCATCATGGCCGGGAAACTGCCCGCCGCAGGCCGGGCGCGGCTCGAGCCCATGCTGCAGCGGGACGGGCGGCTGAAGGGTGACCTGACCGTATTCAACTGGGGCGACGGCTCGTGGTGGATCATGGGTTCGTACTATCTGCGCCAATGGCACATGCGCTGGTTCGACGATCACATCGAGGATGGCGTCGAGGTTCGCGACATCTCGGACGCCACCGTGGGCTTCGGCATCGTCGGCCCGAAATCGCGCGAGTTGATGGCGAGCCTGACCCATCAGGACGTTTCGAACGCCGCGATTCCCTTCATGGGCTGCGCCACGCTGGATGTCGGGCTGATCCGGGCCAGGGTGGGCCGCATGTCGGTCTGTGGCGAGCTGGGCTTCGAGGTCAACTGCGCGTCCGCCGATCACATCACGCTGTACCAGACGCTCAAGGCGGCGGGTGCCGAATTCGGGGCGGTCGATTTCGGCTTCAACGCCATGCTGTCGCTGAGGCTCGAGAAGAGCTTCGGCGTGTGGTCGAAGGAATTCACCCAGCTCTACACGCCCGGCGAGACCGGGATGGATCGCTGGATCTCCTGGGACAAGCCAGACTTCAACGGCAAGCAGGCGGCGCTCGCCGAACGCGAGACCGGGCCGAAGCAGAAGCTGGTCACCCTGGAGGTGGACTCGCCGGACGCGGATGCCAGCGGCTACGAGCCGGTCTGGGCCGCAGGGCGCCGGATCGGCTTCGTGACCTCGGGCGGCTATGGCCATTGCGTGGGCAAGTCGCTGGCCATGGCGCTGGTCGAGCCTGAGTTCGCGGTCCCGGGGACCGAGCTGTCGTCTCATATCGTGGGTGTCGAGCGGACGGCGCGGGTGATCGATCCCTCGCCTTGGGATCCGAAGGGAGAGCGGATGCGGGGCTAGGAGAGGACAGCGGGAGAGGACGCCAGGCCCGGCGGTTGTGCGTGCGTCCTCCTCCCCTGCAAGGGGAGGAGACAGAGGAGGGGTCCTCGATGGCGCCGCAGCGCTCATTGGTTGATCAATTTCAGCGAGGCGCCCGATCATGACCGAGACCGACCCCTCACGAACAAGGCACAGGCGGCGCGGCAAGGCGGCGGCCCCGGTTCGCAGTGTCAGCTACCACCCGATCTACAACCGCCTGCCGCATCCCGAGGTGTTCTCGGCGGACCAGGTGGCGGCGATCCACGACACCGCGCTGCGCGTGCTCGAGGAGCTCGGCATCCGCATCCTGCACGAGGGCGGGCGCCGGCTGTTCCGCGCCGCAGGCGCCATCGTCGACAACGACAGCCAGATGGTGCGGATCGGCCGCGATCTGATCGCGGAGTCGCTGAAAACGGCGCCGAAGGACTTCACCGTAAAGGGCCGCGCGCCGGCGCGCGACGTGCCCGTCGGTGGCGATAGCCTGTTCTTCACCGCGGGCGCCGGATGCCCGAACATCACCGATCTCGAGCGGGGGCGCAGGCCGGGCAAACTATCTGACTTCATCGAAACCACCAAGCTGCAGCAGAGCTTCGAGATCATGCCGAAGCTCTCGCCCGCCATCGAGCCGCAGGACGTGCCGATCCAGTTTCGCCACCTGGAAACCATGCGCATCCAGCTTACGCTGTCGAACAAGATCCCCTTCGTCTACGCGCGCGGGCAGGGGCAGGTGCTGGATGCCTTCGCCATGATGAGCCTGGCCCACGGGCTGGACGAGGCCGTGTTCCGGGCCGCGCCGCGCACCTTCACCGTGATCAACACCAACTCGCCGCGCCAGCTTGACCGGCCGATGACCCAGGGGATCATCGACTTCGCCGAATGGGGCCAGGTCAGCGTGATCACGCCGTTCTGCCTGCTGGGCGCCATGGCGCCGATCACCATCGCAGGCGCCCTGACGCTGAGCCATGCCGAGGCGCTGGCCGGGATCGCACTGGCGCAGCTCGCCCGCCCCGGCGCGCCGGTGGTCTATGGCTCGTTCGCCTCGAATGTCGACATGAAGTCGGGCGCGCCGGTTTTCGGAACGCCCGAACACATCCAGTCGAATTTCGGCGCCGGCCAGCTTGCGCGGCTGACCGGGCTGCCCTGGCGCTCGGCGGCGGGGACGGCCTCGAACGCGCCGGACGTGCAGGGCGACTACGAGACCCAGGCGGCGCTGTGGGGCGCGGTGCTGGCGGGCGCGAACATGATCTTCCACGCCTGCGGCTGGCTCGAGGGCGGGCTGACCCATTCGCTGGAGAAATTCATCACCGACATGGAGGCGGTGCAGACCATCGCCGAGATCATGCAGCCGGTGGCCTGCGGGGCCGACGAGATCGGTTTCGACGCCATCGCCGAGGTGGCCCCGGGC
>DATHZU010000370.1:0-5990 GCA_035458445.1 Thermohalobaculum sp.
CCGGCACCGCGCCGTCCCCGGTGTAAAGCTCTGCGTCGACTGCCAGGGAGCGAGAGACGCCCGGCCGGTCCAGCGTGGCGGGATCAACCGGCGCGGCTCGAAGGACAGCCAGCTGAAGTGAGAGGCGAAACAGCGCCGTAGACGGCCCAATCCCGCCGTTGATCCGCCGACACTTGCTGCCGTGCAACTGCGCCAATGCGGGCATTGGATTGAGTCTCAGAGGTCCGATGATTTCTGGCTATAGGGCTTGCAAAGGGATTGATGAGCAAGAGGTGCGGCTTTCAACGGGAATACCGTATTTGCATAGCACCCCGAGGGCGCCGAGCCCCTCTTCCCGTCAGGGTTTGCGCCCACATTGCCACAGTGCTCGGTCGTCTGGCTGCCGGTGCCGATCAGCTTCTACGGCAGAGGTGCTCGAAGAGGACTGCATTGCCGAGGCTGCCCTTGCCGGCTTCGGTCGCTTCGGCGATGTAGGTGCGCATGCACTCTATGAAGCGCCCGTCGAGTTCCGCATCCCGCATCACCGCCGCGATCTGGGCCATCGCACCTGAGCTCGTGTCGAGCGTGCTATGCTCGGATTCGAACGAACCGCGTGCGATCATCGCCGCCGAGCGCTCCAGGACGCCGCTGAACACCGGCATCAACGATTTGCCAACCTCGCTGAACTCGGCGAGCGGGATGCCTTCGGCGTCACAGATGGCCGCGCCGTTCAGGACGCCGAAAAGGAAGCTGAAGTAGATCGAGAGAAGCGCGTTGTCGAGCGCGGCCGCGCTTCCGGGGTCGTCCCCGACACGCGAGGCGGCGCCACCGAATGCCGCGGCGATAGGCCCGTACCGTTCGAACGTTTCCTGATCTCCACCGTAAAGGATGACCAGGCTCAGGACTCATAACCAGAAGATGACGGTTGCGGCGATGGCGATGGCGCTCATGAAGGTGTGGGCACAGCGGTCGTATCTGGTTGCGATGTGTCGCCAGTCCTTCAGCCTTGGTGCGTCCGATACGCCGGGGAAGGCCCCCTTTTTGAGCAGGCTCGCCGCCGTCCGGTGTGCCTTCAGGTGGGTCGCGTCGATCATCACCGTATCCGTCGCCGCGCTTGCCGAGGCCAGTTCGGCGAAGATGCGGTCGAAGACGCCGATCTCACTCCAGCGGACGAAGCGGTTGTAGAGCGTCTTGTGCGGGCCATAGGCGGCCGGGGCGTCGCGCCACATCGGTCCATGCCGGATGACAGGGATGATCCCGCTGATCACGCGGCGGTCATCGACCCGCGGCACGCCCCGCGGCTTGTTCGGAAGAAGCGGTTGGAGACGCGCAAATTGGGCATCCGTGAGCCAGAAGCGGTGGTCGGACATGCAAAACTCCCCACAATTCGGGAGTTTGAATCACATCCCCACCTCAATGGGAATCCCCTTTATGGGTCCTGAGCCTAGCGCGCGACCCTCCGCAACGGCATTGATATCAGGAGCCAAGACCATCAGCGGCAACCTCTGATCGAAAAGGTTGCAGCAGACGATGGTTCCTACCCCCGGAAGAGCTCCACTGGGCCAGGCTGCGAGCGGAGCGGGATGGTGCGGAATGATCACGCTCATTTGCGCTGTTAGCCGCTTCCACAATGCTTCCAGCGGGTCGCGGGTCAGCTAGGGCCTGGAAAAAAACCTCTAAGCCATTGATCTATAGACTTATATTTTGGTTGAGGAGGCGGGATTTGTTGAAGCTCGTACAGCTCGGCGCTTAATCAAGATGGTATAGGCCCGACAATCTCCGCGTCGGTCTGCAACTTCTTGATTCTGAGTGCAAACGGACACTCGGGGCGCAAGGCGCGAGAGTCTTCAATGTGCCAGATGCACGCGCTCGGGGCGTCGCTCGTCTATGCCCGAGTTCCGACTAATGAAGACCTTCGCTTTGGCTCCGCCGACAGCAGCAGAGGGTCGTGATTGTCTGTTCACTCGGGGATTTGTGAATGGTGGGCTAACTCAGCGTCGTGACGCGCCGCGCTCGGCGGAACTCAACATTGGGCACGCATCGAGGCGGTCGGGACTAATCCACGGCGGGCACCTCTGGGTCTGTCTGCGCGTTCATGTGGTGCATTACATCGCGCCGATGTGCTAACGTTTAAAAATGTCTATTTCAGCCAACCGAACGATCAGTGGTGATTGCGCGCGGGGTTGGCGGCAGATCGGATGTCTGGGTGGAGCCCTGTTGGCATTTTTCATTCTGTCCGGGCATAGCGCGGCCCAAGAGGCAATCTTGACGGTGCCACCCCGCACTGCGCCAAACAAAGAATTCGAGGTTGGCTGGATCGGACCCGATGCTACCGGAGATTTCATCGCGATCGCCGGACAGGGTGCCCCGGCCACAAGTTTCCTCGATTATGCCCGTACCGGCGCTGGCAACCCCGCGAGACTAACTGCGCCGGATGTAGGAGACTACGAGGTCCGGTATATCTCGGCCACCACCCTTTCGGTGTTGGCGCGGCTGCCGCTGAGTGTCATGATCGGGCCAGCGCAGAGCGCGATCACTGCGCCGCCTGAGGTCGAGGCGGGCGCCGATGTAATGGTTTCAGTCACCGATGCGGGAGAGCCCGCCGATTACCTGACCATCGTCGCGGCAGGTGCGCCCGATGGCGCCCTTGGCGCATACGTCCGGTTGAGGGGCGCACTCGAAGTATCACTGACTGCACCCGGGATTGCGGGCAACTACGAGATCCGCCAGATCCGGGCGAGTGGACAGACGGTGCTGGCACGCGTCTCGATGACCGTGCTGCCGCTGCCCGAAGCGGCTGCCAAGGAAACGCAGCCGCAGACGGCCGCCGGAGCCGCCTCCGCCGCGACCCGCCCGCGACCCGCCGCGCTTCCTCATGCGGACCTGATGGCGTTGCTGGCCGTGGACCGCGGGCGCAGCTTTCGGATCGCCTGGACCGGACCGCAGGCGGCGGGCGACCGGATCGCGTTGCTGCCACGGGGCGGCAGCCCGGCAACGGCGCTCGACAGCCAGCCCGCCGAGGCAGGATCGCCTGCGAGCCTGACAGCGCCCGGAGCACCGGGCGATTACGAGATCGTCTATGTCGACGGCGTCAGCGGCGATGTTCTGGCGCGGCGCAGACTCGAGGTACGTTGATGTCCGGGCACGCAAGGAACCTATGGCCCCTTCGCGCCGCCGCATGGCTGATGATGGTGGCAATCGGCATGGCCGCCGCCGCATCGGTTCGCGCTCCGCCGCCGCTCGACGCCGCATCCGCCGAGCGCGCCGTCGCCGGGGCGGAATGGCTGGCGGCGCGCGCCGGAGAACAGCCGGACCGGGCCGGGGGAGTCGCCGCGGACGATCTCACCAACTGGCTCCTGATCGCCGGCGGGGCCGACGAGGCTGACGGCTATGTCGCCTTTGGCGCCTATCTGGCCGGCGCCGGTTACGGGGACGCGGACACGGCCGTGAGCCGCTGGATGGACGAGTTTCCCCGTGTGCTGTTCGCCCATGACGCCACCCGGGGGCCGGGCGAGGCGCGCCCGGTCCAGGAAATCGAAGCCGACATCCTCGCCCTTCCGACCATCGCCCTCGACGAGGCGGGCGAGCGCGCACGCGATGCGCTTTTCGAGGAACTGATCCTGGCGACGGTTTCCCCGGCCGAGCGCGAGGCGGTTGCGAATTGGGCTGCGCGGATCGAGGCGTTGCGCGCGCTGGCCGCGGCGGGGGCGGCCAAATGAGCGCTCGGCGCAGGATGGCAGGGTGCTGGCGCGCGATGGCTGCCGCGATCCTGCTGCTGGCGCCGGCGGGTGCGCCGGCCCAGGTCTTCAGCCATATGGACAACTGGAACCCGAACCGCTTCGAGATCTCCTGCGGCAAGGCCATTGCGCCATACCGGCCCGCCAGCCGCAACGTCGGATGCATGGATTCCCACATCTCCTTCTCGTTCGAGGTCTTGGCCGAGATGGCGCTGCAGCAGTACAGATCCGCAAGATTCCCCCCGCCGTACCGGTTTGGCCCGGTGATCAACGGCTTAGAGTCTGACGCAATGTCGATACGCCTGTTCACTGACCGCGATGCGGCGGGCAGTGTTTTCGCCTCGGTCAATGGCCTATCGGGAACCTGCAGCCGCAGTGACGATTTCTACATGGACGTCGACGAGAGAAGCCTGGCCGGGAAGCCGTTGTACTTTATTGGTTTCGTCGCGGCGCATGAACTGATTCACAGCATCATGACCAACGCGCCCGAGAACCTGAAGAGCAACCCGAACCGGGATCAGGGCTGCTTCTGGCCGGGCTGGATGGAAGAAGCCATGGCCGATGCCGCCGCGATCGGGTTCACCCGCCGGGAATTCCCGAACGCATTCCCGATCCGGCCCGGCACGATCATGGCCGAAAACATGGTGGGGCTGCGCGCCTACAACAAGCCACTGTATCACAAGTTCGGTGCGAACTCGGTCGATGACTACAACACCAATTCGTTCTGGGTGCATCTGGCGGATTTCTACCATTCGGGCCAGTTCAAGTTCCTGTACGACTACGGCAAGGTTCCGGCCCCGACCTATGGCGGCAACAAGGAAGACTGGCTGCGCTGGCTGGACGAGCGACTGACGGCAGACCCCAAGGTCAAGACACCGCTTTACCGGGTGTATCCGGGCTTTCTGACCCATTTCGCCGGTGAATGGGCCAGGGGTGGCGTGGGAGAGAAGTTCGGACGCCGGGGGCCCACGCGCTGGCTGAACCGGGCCTTCGGCGGCTGCGCAACCGTCACGGTGACGCCCAAGCAGAACCACAAGAAGATACCGGGGTTCAAGGTCGAGCCGATGGCGGGGCGTTGTATCAAGGTGCGGGTCAAGGGGGTCGCGCCGAGCGATCTCGTCACGGTCAAGCTGGGGGTGGTGACTCCAGACAAGGACGTGGCGGATTCGATGCATCTGGGTTTCGCCGACACGAACGACCAGACCCGGTTCAATTGCGCGCAGAAAGCACGCGAGATCAAGCCCGCGCCGGGGTTGATCGGCTGCCTGTTCGAGACCGTCACCGGTCCGGTCGGGCAAGGCGCGGTACCACAACTGTGGCAGCGGATCTGGCATGCATCCGCCCTGGAAGTCGGTCCGGGCGTTGGGCAGCAGCAGCGCGCGGACACGAGCGCGATCGAGAACTACTACATCCTTTCCTACGTGCCGCCGAAACCGTCCCTGGAGAAGCTGGAAAGCGCGACGGCGGCGTCGCTGACCGTCGAAGTCGGGCTCGACTGGTCCAGCCTCTCGGTGTCCGGCGAGAGCGTCAACAGCGGTGGCGACGACGGCAAGCGCGAAACCGTGCGCCGGCGCTCCGTCTCCGCTCTGGCGATGGAGGCGATGGAAAGCGATATGATGGTCGCGCCATCGACCGGTTGGGTCGACGATCAGGGCATGGCCGCGATGGTCGGAGGGGGCATCTGGAACGTCATCGCCGAGACCCGGAAGATGGGCAGCGAAATGGCCGCCAAGGTCGACCCGGCCGGAACTCTGCAAGGCATCATGCTCTTCCGGCTTGCCGAGGCGCGGATCGAGCCCTTGGGCGGCGCGCCATCCGAGGATCGGATCGAACCGCTTCGCACCTTCAGCGTGGCACCCATCGAGCCTTTGCCGAAAGGGGCAACCGGCAGTTTTCTGGCGATGATTTCCGGCGGGGATCCGCGGACCAGGATCACTTACGCCTCGCCGGAGGACCAACCGGCGTCGCTGACAGTGCTCGAGAACTCGGAGTCAGCATTTCGCGCGACGGTTAATGGTGTGGTCTGTGCCATGGCCGCGGAGGAGATGGCGGAACGCATCGGCGGCGTGGTGCGTTCGGTCCTTGGCGATAGGCCGCGCATGTTGACCGAAGGTGACTTGAAGAGGTTGGAGGCCGGGTTCGAGCCGATCGAACGAGATTTTGCGCAAATCTGCGCCACCCGCATCCGCGTGTCCGGGTCGATCTCGAAGCCCTTTGCCTCGCTCTACCAGCCCGGGACAGAACTCGTCAGCGAGGAAACCGAGGGGGAGAAGC
>DATHZU010000371.1:0-2336 GCA_035458445.1 Thermohalobaculum sp.
GCCGACCCGGGTGTCGCTGACCTCCGAGACGGCGCCGCCGCCGCTGAACCCGCGGCTGCAATACTGCATGGAGGAGTATGTCTACGAGCAGGTCACCGAAAATGGCGGCAGCCTGCGTCAGGCGATCGAAGGTGCCCGGGCGCTGAACTACAGCGCGCTGCCCGACGAACTGCGCGACCAGGTCACCGGCAGCTTCGACATGGCCTCCGAGGCCCTGGTCCACATCGTCGCCGCCAAGGAGGCGGATGCCGAGACCGAGGCGAACGCGGCCGACTACCGCCCGCTGCTGCGCGTGGTGCGCCAGATCGAGAGCGAGATCCGCGACCTGGACGCCGAGATCGACGAACTGACGGTTCGCATCCGCCGCGCCGATGCCGGCAGCCCCCGCCGCGAGAGGCTGGAGGCCCGCAAGGCCGAACTGACCGCCGAGCGCGACGCGCACAAGGCCGAGATTCCCGGCGACTGGGCGTCGGCCCGCAAGGCGTTCAGCGAATACACCAAGGCCGAGCGCTTCGCCCGGATCAAGTACCGCCGCGCCGTGGATGAGGCCTATGAGCCGGTGAAGATCGTCACTGCGCTGCTGCGGTCGAACGACGAGTTCCAGGCGATCCGCGAAGACTTCGGCACCCTGCTGTCCGGTTTCCGCGAGATGGAACCCGATGCGATCACTGCTCAGCTCGGCGCGCTGGATGACCGCATCGCCGAGGTGCCCTACAGCGACGAGATCAGGGCCCAGATGGCGCGGGCGCGCACGCTGCTGTCCGGCGGCGCCCAGATCGCGCAGGCGTCGCGGGCGATGATCGACGTGAACATCGCCTTCAACGGCGAGCTGCGCTGGCGCAACCAGGCGAATGCGGCCTTGGGCGAGCAGTTCCTGGCCTACGAGGAGGCGATCCGCGACACCATCGGCCTGCGCGGCCAGCCGCGGCTGCCCGAGGAGCAGGCGCTGTATGTCGCGGCCTGCAGCTCGCACCACAGGGACATCTCGCTGAGCTTCTGAGGCGGGGGACCCGATGCCGGACCGGAGCTACCGCTTCAGCCACGCGGTCACCCGCCTGCCCGCGGCCAGCATCGCCGCGGGATTGCGGGCGGTGGATACCGGCGCGCCGGACCTGACCGCCTTCCGCGACCACCATGCTGCCTATGTTGCGGCGCTCCGCGAGACCGGAGCCGACGTCTCGGTGCTGGAGCCGCTGGAGGCGTTCCCCGATTCCGTCTTCGTGGAGGATACGGCGCTGTGCCTGCCCGAGGGCGCGGTGATCCTGCGCCCCGGCGCCCCTTCGCGGCTGGGCGAGGCGGCGGCGATGGCCCCGGCGCTGGCGGCATTCTATGGCGAGCTGGCGCGGGTCGAGGGGCCGGGCCTCGTCGAGGGCGGGGACCTCATGTGGACCGGCCGCGAGATCTTGGCGGGGCGCTCGGCGCGCACCGATGCCGCGGGGATCGCGGAGCTGGCCCGGCTGGTCGCCCCCTGGGGCCACAGGGTCCGCGAGTTGCAGACCCCGCCGGGGGTCCTGCATTTCAAGACCGATTGCTCGCTGCTGGACGGGGAGACCATCCTCGCCACGCCCCGGCTGGCGGCGGCGGGTTGCTTCGAGGGCTACCGGGTGATCCTGACCGCCGAGGGCGAGGAGGCGGCGGCCAACGCGATCCGTTTCAACGGGCTGGTGCTGGTGCCGGCCGGGTTCGGGCGGACCGCCGAGCGCCTGGCCGCGGCCGGCTACGACCTGCGCCCGATCCCGAACACCGAGGCCGCGAAGCTGGACGGCGGCATGTCCTGCCTGTCGCTGCGGTTCACGCCGCCGGCGCGGTGACGGGGCGTATGCGCGGCTGCCTGCAGGGCGGGGTTTCACCCCGCCAATCACCGGTCATGGCGGGCTGAAGCCCGCCCTACGGACCGGCCCCGGCCTCACGATGTTCCCCGGCCCCCGAGCCGGGGCCTCGAAGGACGGGCCGCAATGTTGCCGGTCGAGGTCCCGGGTCAAGCCCGGGACATCGGGGGATGAGTCGCGCACGGTTCTCTTCAGGCCATGATCAGCCCGACCACAGTCATCGCCAGTCCCATGAAGGCGAGGCCCACGGCGCCGGTGTTCAGGAGCACCAGCGCGCGCAACTCCGCCTGGACCTCGGCGTCGTTCCGCTGCACGTCCTTCAGGCGCTTCACCCGCACGATGAACCAGCCGATCCCGGCGAGGCCGACCAGCGTCAGCGCGATGCCGATGTAGAACAGGATCGTCATGCCGCGTCCTCCGGCAGGTAGCCGCCGCCGCCCGGGGTCTCGAGGAGCCAGGTGTCGCCCGGATGGACCTCGCGCTTGTCGGCGGAGGCCAGCTCCTCGA
>DATHZU010000372.1:0-3425 GCA_035458445.1 Thermohalobaculum sp.
CGGGCGTTGGTGAGGTAAAGGAGGGCGGTCATTCCGCTACCCTCCGGTACCGATCATAATTACCTGACTGGATCTTGCGGATTATCGAATAAACCGCCTCTCCATCCTCGATGAATTCGAAGCCGTGCTCGGTGATATGCCTGCCCCTTCTGCCGTAGGAGCTGGCTTCGCGTTTGAAGATGAGGGACGCCTCAGGTCCGGGCCGGTACGCGATATCGGTCTCTGGCCTGATCGGAAACGACCGTAGGTTCCGCCCCCAATGGCTGGTTGCCACGATCGCCCGGCGGTCGGTTAAAGCGTATCGCGTGCAGCGACGCTTGCGCGAGTCCCAGAAGAACCGTCCGGCAATCATGTGGAGCCCGACCAGAATGAACGGGACACCCCACAGCAAGAAGAACCACGGTGCGCCCGAGGTATAGGCTGCGACCTCCCAGAAGATTGCGAAGCCGCCCCACAGCAGGCTGAACGGGATCATCATCACGTCCGACTTGCGAAGCCTTATCCCGGTAGCGGGCCGGCCTTCCCACAGCAACATTTCGCCGCTGTCCAGAAAGGCTCCCCAGCCTTGGGCGGACTCGTCGCTGATCGCCGCTTCGCCGGCGCGCCGGACAACGCTCATGCCGGGCTCTCCTGCCCCAGATTCTGCGCCAGCAAATCCAGCACCGCCATCCTTACCGCCACGCCCATCTCGACCTGCTCCTGGATCACCGAGCGGTTGATGTCGTCGGCCACCTCGGCGTCGATCTCGACGCCGCGGTTCATGGGCCCCGGGTGCATCACGATGGCCTCGGGGCGGGCGATGGCCAGCTTCTCGGCGGTCAGGCCCCAGCGGTGGAAATACTCGCGGGTCGAGGGGACGGCGGCGCCGGTCAGGCGCTCGTTCTGGATGCGCAGCATCATCACCACGTCGCAGTCCTTCAGCCCGGCCTCCATGTCGGTGAAGACCTCGACCCCGAAGCGGTCGATCCCGGCAGGCAGCAGGGTGGGGGGCGCGATCACCCGGACGCGGTTCTCCATCTTGTTGAGACAGAGGATGTTCGAACGCGCGACCCGCGAATTCGCGATATCGCCGCAGATCGCCACGGTCAGCCGCTGCAGCCGGCCCTTGCGGCGCCGGATCGTCAATGCGTCCAGCAGCGCCTGGGTCGGATGCTCGTGGCGCCCGTCTCCGGCGTTCAGCACGGCGCAATTGACCTTCTCGGACAGCAGCGCCACCGCGCCGGAGTTCTGGTGGCGCACCACGAGCAGGTCGGGGTGCATGGCGTTCAGCGTCAGCGCCGTATCGATCAGCGTCTCGCCCTTGCGGACCGAGCTGGTCTGCACCGCCATGTTCATCACGTCTGCACCGAGCCGCTTTCCCGCCAGCTCGAAGCTCGCCTGGGTGCGGGTCGAGTTCTCGAAGAACAGGTTGATCTGGGTCAGGCCGCGCAGTCTTTCGACATGCTTCTGGCGCTGGCGGCCAACAGCCACGTAACCCTCGGCGAGGTCCAGGATTTCGGAAATATCGAAGGGCGAGAGTTGTTCGATGCCGAGAAGGTGGCGATGGGCGAACATTGTCTCTCCCCCGAGCGTGACCCCCGGCCTTATAGGAGCGAATGCTTAACCGGGCAAGCAGCCTTGGCGCGGCCCCTGTGGCGCCCTAGTTTCGCGGGGAACCGAAACGGAGGATTCGCCCGATGCCCATTCCCCAGCCCGTCCGCCTGTACGACCAGCCGCGCGCGCCGAACCCGCGCCGGGTGAACATCTTCCTTGCCGAGAAGGGCATCGAGATCCCGAAGGTCGACATCAACCTGATCGGCGGCGAGCACAAGCAGCCGGACTACCTCGCCAGGATCGGCGTGCCGCAGGTGCCGGCGCTGGAGCTGGACGACGGCTCGGTACTGGTCGAGACGGTGGCGATCTGCCGGTACCTCGAAGCCCTGAAGCCCGAGCCCAACATGATGGGCCGCGACCCGATGGAGCAGGTCAGGATCGAGATGTGGCAACGGCAGATGGAGTTCCGCCTGTTCGCGACCGTCGCCAATGTCTTCCGGCACACCAACCCGCATCTGGCGGTGCTCGAGGACCAGTGCGCCGACTGGGGCGAGGTGAACCGGGGCCGGCTGCACGGACGCCTGGGCGAACTGGACCGGCGGCTTGCGGGCCGTGACTGGATCGCCGCCGACCGGCTGACCATCGCCGACATCACCGCCGTGGTGGCCGTGGACTTCCTGCGGGTCATCAAGTACCCGGTGCCGGAGGAATTCGAGCAACTCCGCGCCTGGCATGCGCGCATGCAGGCCCGGCCTTCCGCGAAAGCATGACCATGACGAACCCGCTGCTCAGCGACTGGGATGCGCCCTTCGGCCTGCCGCCCTTCGACCGGATCGGCGAGGCGGATTTCGCGCCCGCCTTCGAGACCGCCATGGCCGAGCATCTCGCCGAGATCGACCTCATCGTGGCTGATCCCGCAGCCCCTGATTTCGCCAATACAATCGAGGCGATGGAGCGCTCCGGGCAGGCGCTGGACCGGGTGTCGGGGGTGTTCTTCAACCTCTGCGCCTCGCATACCAACGACGCGCTGCAGGCGGTGCAGCGCCAGATGGCGCCGAAGCTGGCGGCGCATCACAGCGCCGTCCTGATGAACCCGGGCCTGTTCGCCCGGGTGCAGGCGCTGGTCGATGCCGGCGATGACCTGGGCCTGAACGCCGAGCAGGCGCGGGTGCTGGAGCTTTACCACCTGATGTTCGTCAAGGCCGGGGCAAAGCTGGAGGGCGACGCCCGCGACCGGATGCGGGCGATCATGCAGCGCCTGGCGACGCTCGGCACCGAGTTCGGCCAGAACGTCCTGGCGGACGAGAAGGACTGGGCTCTGTTCCTGGGCGCGGGCGATCTGGAGGGGTTGCCGGAGTTCCTGGTCTCCGCCGCCGCCCGCGAGGCCAAGGCGCGCGGGCGGGCGGGCGAATACGCCATCACGCTGTCGCGATCCTCGGTCGAGCCCTTCCTGGTGTTCTCGGCCCGGCGGGACCTGCGCGAGGCCGCCTTCCGCGCCTGGACGGCGCGCGGCGAGGCCGCCAACTGGCCGCTGGTCGAGGAGACCGTGCGCCTGCGCGCCGAGCGGGCGCAGCTGCTGGGGTTCGAGACCTTCGCCGACTTCAAGCTGCACGACCAGATGGCCAAGACACCCGCATCGGTGCGCGAACTGCTGACCGCCGTTTGGGAGCCCGCCCGGCGCCGGGCCGGCGACGAGGCGGCGGCGCTGGCGGAACTGGCGGCCGAGGAGGGCGCCAATATCGAGATCGCGCCCTGGGACTGGCGCCACTATGCCGAGAAGCTGCGCAAGCGCCGGCACGATCTCGACGAGGCCGAGACCAAGCCGTACCTGCCGCTCGACGCCGTCATCGATGCCGTCTTCGACGTCGCGGGCCGCCTGTTCGGCCTCGGTT
>DATHZU010000373.1:0-5111 GCA_035458445.1 Thermohalobaculum sp.
GCCATTTCGTCCAGCCGCCGCATCCGGTCGGCAAGCTCGATCAGGCCGTCGGCCATCAGCGCCGCCTTGTCGCCCTTCACCGCCTCGACGATCGCCTCGATGGCCTCCTCGCCGAACTTCTCGGCGCATTTCGCCGGTCCCTTGGCCAGCAGCGCGGCGGTGTGCGAGCTGGCCGGATCGGCGCCGCTGCGGGCCGCGATGGTGGCGGCCAGGCGCTGCAGGATATCGCTCACAGCCGCACCGGAATGCCATGCCGCGCCATGTGCAGCTTCGCCTCGTGCACCGTGTGCTCGCCGAAATGGAAGATCGAGGCCGCCAGCACCGCCGAGGCATGGCCCTCTGTCACGCCCTCGACCAGATGGTCCAGGTTGCCCACCCCGCCCGACGCGATCACCGGGATCGACACCGCGTCCGAGATCGCCCGGGTCAGTGGCAGGTTGAACCCCGCGCGGGTGCCGTCGCGGTCCATCGAGGTCAGCAGGATCTCGCCCGCGCCCCTGGCCTCGACCAGCTTGGCGAATTCGACCGCGTCGATGCCGGTCGCCTCGCGCCCGCCATGGGTGAAAATCTCGAAGCCCGAGGGCGTCGCGCCGCCCGACTTGGCGTCGATGGCGACCACGATGCATTGCGAGCCGAACTTCTCGGCCGCCCGGCGCACGAAGTCCGGGTCCTTCACCGCCGCCGTGTTGATCGAGACCTTGTCGGCCCCCGCCAGCAGCAGGGCGCGGATGTCCTCCAGCGTGCGGACGCCGCCGCCGATGGTCAGCGGCATGAAGCACTGCTCGGCGGTGCGCCGCGCCACGTCCAGGATGGTGCCCCGGTTCTCGTGGCTGGCGGTGATGTCGAGAAAGCAGAGCTCGTCCGCCCCCGCCGCGTCATAAAGCTTCGCCTGCTCGACCGGATCGCCGGCGTCGACCAGATCGACGAAATTGACGCCCTTGACCACCCGGCCGTCCTTGACGTCCAGGCAGGGAATGATCCGGGTCTTAAGCATGGCGCTGCTTTGGCCGCGAGGACAGCTTCATGCCGATCAGCGGCTTGAACACCGCCGCCCAGTACCGCTCCTCCACATGGTACGAGTGCAGCGTGACCGGCGCCTCGTTCTCGACGCCGACGATCAGCGCGCTGGGGATCTTGCACCAGACCTCGAACGACGCGCCGCGCACCGCGTCCATCCACCAGCCGCGGGCCTGGACCTCGTGCTTGCGGGTCCGCTTGCCGTTGATCGTGTCGATGATGCCGTTCCAGTGCGTCAGCAGCCGACCGCGGGTCATGCCCACCTTCAGCGCCCGCCCGTCGGCGCGGATCGCCACATAGACCACCCCGCGCGAGTCGCCCGCCGGAAGCTGGCCCGAGATGCGGGCCTGACCTTCGCCATCCACCTCGATCTCCAGGGCCTTCTGGAAGCACCTGTTCGCAACTTCGATCGCCGTCATGCCTTGCCCGCCAGGATTGAAACGCCTTCCGCCACGTCGATGCGCCCATCATAAAGCGCCCGGCCGGAAATTACACCGTCCAATGGCGCCCCGCAGGCCTTCAAGGCCCGCAAATCCGCCAGCGAAGACACGCCGCCCGAGGCGATGACCGGAATCGACACCGCATTGGCCAGCGCCGCCGTCGCTTCGACATTTGGGCCGCCCATGGCGCCGTCGCGGTCGATGTCGGTGTAGATGATCGCCGCCACGCCCGCGTCCTCGAACTTCCGCGCCAGGTCCAGCGCGGCGATGTCGGTGGTCTCGGCCCAGCCCTCGACCGCGACCATACCCTTGCGCGCGTCGATCCCCACCGCGACCCGGCCGGGAAAGGCCTTCGCCGCCGCGCGCACGAGGTCCGGGTCGCGCACGGCGACGGTCCCAAGGATCACCCGGCGCAGCCCCTTGCCCAGCCACATCTCGATGGTGCCCATGTCGCGGATGCCGCCGCCGAGTTGGGCCGGGACAGAAATCGCCTGCAGGATCGCCTCGACCGCCGCGCCGTTCACCGGCGCCCCGGCGAAGGCGCCGTTGAGGTCGACCAGATGCACCCATTCGCAGCCCGCCGCCTCGAACGCCCGCGCCTGCGCCGCCGGGTCGTCGCTGAAGACGGTCGCCTGCTCCATCTCGCCGCGCACCAGGCGCACGCATTTTCCGTCCTTCAGGTCGATGGCGGGGTAGAGAATCATCCGATCGTTCCTCGCTTTCTGCGCTGCGGCTTTATCCGCTCCGGCCCGCAATGCAAAGCCCGGGACGCCACCGCGTCAAAGGGTCAGGCGCCAGAATACCGGCCGCCCGCTGCGGCGCAGATTGCGCACGGCCTTGCCCCGGTCGCGCATCAGGAAGGCGGGCGCGTCGTTGGTGGGCTCGAAGCAGAACCGGCTCGGCAGGTCGGTGTAGAGCGAGCGCGGCGGCTTGACCCAGCGGATGCGCTTCAGCCGCGCACCGGCCGTGGTTTCGTGCAGGTACACGCGCCGCAATCCCGCCCCCGCGAGAAACATCAGCGCCGCCAGCAGCGACACGCGCTCCCAGCCCCGCTCGTAGACCGGCATGACTTCCTGCAAGTACTCGTCCGCAGGGGTCGTCCGGCGCGAACGCCGGGTGCGCTTGCGTTGCGTCCGGCCCCACTCGCGGGCGAACCTGAACCAGTCGCTCTGGACTTCCTCGATCAACGCATCGCCATCGGCCCTGTCGAAGTCGATGCGCACCCAGGCCATGGTGACCGGCTCGCCGGCCGAGATCGGGTGGCCATGGTATTCGAACTCGTCCCGCATACGGGGGCCAAGGCAGGCGTGGAACGCGGCATCGTGCTCCTCGGGAAAGTTGACCTGTAAAACCAGGTTCGCCCCCCGGCGGCTCATCTGCGCATGGCGCCAGTCGGCCACCCTGTCCTCGCTCCATGCGTCGAGGGTCACCGGGTAGTGCACCAGCCCGCCGCCAAGCGCGGTGTCGAGACCGGCTCGCACTGCCGGGTCGCGCACCTCGGGCGCCCCGGGAGCGAGCGCCGCCGCCGGGTTTCCCACCAGCGCGAGCTGGCGCGGGTCGAGCACACCGCCGCAGCGTGCCACGACGGGACGCAGCGCGGGACGGTCGATCAGCTTGCCATAGGGCGCGCGCCGAATCTCGGCGATCCGTGCGGGTCCCTTGAGCAGGCGGCTCAGCAGCCAGGGCGACTCGCGGTCTTCATGGTAGAGGAAGCGCAGCGGCCCCGGGCAGGCCGCCCGGATGTTTTCGATGGTTTCGGGTTTCATGGCCGGACTCATGCGGGCAGGACGCCCGCGGCCGACCGCAGACGTCAGGTCAATGCGCTTCGCTTTGTCCGCAACAAATGAGCATGATGCCCTCCTGACTGTGTCGCCGGGGTCATACCCCAGTTGCCGATTCGCTTCAATCGGCGCAGTCTGAACCGGTGAGACGGCGCCCTCGCCCGGAAAACAGGGCAAGAAATTGTGAGTTGGCCATCCTCCCGCGCGGGCTATCCTGCAGGGCGAGTAAAAGGAGGCGAAGATGCGGAAACGATCCCTACTCGGCGCGGCACTAGCGCTCGGTGCCCTGACGGCTCTTCCAGCTCTGGCTGCCGGGGCGAATCCGGCAGGCGAGCGCATCCGGATCACCGGCGAGATGGTCGATACATGGTGCTATTTCTCCGGCGTCATGGGCGGACCCGACGCGGTCGTCGGCTCGGCGCATCACACCTGCGCGCTGTGGTGCGCGGCCGGCGGTATCCCGGTGGGGCTCTTGGCCGACGACGGCACCGTCTACATGGTGGTGAAGTGGAAGGGCTCGGCGGACGTGGCCGACGGCGAGATGCTGCTGACCGTCGCCAGCCACCGGCTGACCGCCGACGGCATCCATTTCGAACGCGACGGCATCCACTACCTGCTGGTCGAGGATGTGGTCGAGGACCATGGCATCGTGAACCTGAACCACGAGGATTACGGCGTCACGCCGCCCTTCGCCTTCCCGGAGCCGAACCAATGAGGGGCGCACAGATGAAACCGATGGTCCTGGCGCTGGCTCTCGCGGCGACGCCCGCGCTGGCCGAAGGAGAATTCGCCGCCAACAGTCAGGCCAAGAGCTGGGGCCTGCTGGGCGAGGAGCTGGCGCTTTTCGAGGGCAAGGTGACCGATGCGGTCTGTGTCCTGACCGGCGACTGCCCGGCCGATTGCGGCGCGGGACAACGCCAGATCGGCGTCCTGCGCGCCGCCGACGGCAAGTTCCTGCTGGTGACCAAGAACACCCAGCCCGCCTTCACCGGCGCGACCGTCGACCTGGCGCAGTATTGCGGCATGGATGTGGAAGTCGACGGGCTCCTGGTCGGCGACACCGACGTGACGCCGGGGCTCGCCGGCGCGAAGCTGCTGCAGGTCCAGACCGTCCGGGTTCCCGGCCAGGACCCCGCCAAGACCAACCGCTGGACGGGGGAATGGGCCAAGCGCAACCCGGATGCGCCGGGCGAGGGCCCGTGGTTCCACCGCGATCCGAAGGTCAACGCCCAGATCGAGGCACACGGCCGGCTGGGCCTCGGGGCCGAGGCCGACCAGAAATACATCGAGGACAACTTCTGATGCATCGCGCCGCGATGGCCGTGGCTCTGGCGGCCGCGCTGGGCGGGCAGGCGATGGCGCATGACGGCGTGGTCCACGCCACGCCGGCGGCCGCCACCGCCCATGAAGCGGCCCTGCCCTTCCCGGTGCGGATCGAGCCCCGGTTCTCGCTGACCGACCAGACCGGCAGCCCGGTGACGGCTGCCGATTTCAGGGGCAGGCCGATGGCGGTCTTCTTCGGCTATGCCAGTTGTCAGGCGATCTGCTCGGTGGCGCTGCCCAGCCTCGCCGCGGCGCTGGACCTGCTGGGGCCGGACGGCTCCGAAATCGCGCCGGTCCTGATCACCGTCGATCCCGCCCGCGACACCCCGCAGGCGATGGCGCAAAGCTTGCGTGCCTACAGCCCGCGCCTGATCGGGCTGACCGGCAGCGAGACGGCGCTGGCCGAGGCCCGCGCGGCCTTCCAGGTCGAGACGAGCCAGGTCGCCGCCGATCCCGACGGCAACCCGATCTTCGCCCATGGCAGCTTCATCTACCTGATCGGGGCCGACGGCGAGGTGAAGACACTGGTCCCGCTCAGGTAGATGAAGCT
>DATHZU010000374.1:0-5044 GCA_035458445.1 Thermohalobaculum sp.
GACGCCGGTGCGGGTTCCTCAGCCATGGCGGCCGGCCCGGCGGGCGTCGAGGATCGAGCCGCGGCCCGGCATCCCCCGCTGGTAGCCGAGGCTGATCCGGCCCGGCGTCGCCACCCAGTGCTCGGGCGGCTGGCGCTCGGCGACATCGTCGGGCAGCGAGACCTCGTCGAAGCCGCAGGCCAGCAGATAGTCGAACTGATCCGAGATCACCGGCCCGGTGGCGCGCAGCCGCCCCTCGAAGCCAAGCGCCCTGAGCCGGTGCCCGACCGAGAAGCCGCGCCCGTCCGCAAAGCTGGGGAACCCCACCGAGATCAGCGACAGCCTGCCGAAATGCGGCACGACCGTCTCGGGGTCGACATCGTTCGGCACATGGACGCCGAGCTCGAGTTCGGTGTCCAGCGCCTCGGACAACCGGTCGAGAGGCACGATCACCGACCCGGCGCCGGGCAACGGGTCATCGGCGCCGAGCGTCGTCCACAGTTCCTCGGCAGGGCCGAGGCGGTCAATGAGCCGGGGCATAGAGCGCCTCCTTGAACGGCTCCATCCCTACCCGCCGGTAGGTCTGGAAAAAGGTCTCGCGCGGGTTGTCGCGCAGGGCCAGATAGGTCTCGACGATCTTCTCGATCACGTCCGGCACCTCGTCATAGCCGAAGCCCGGCCCGGTGCGGTCGCCGAGGCGCGCATCCTCGGTGGACTCGCCGCCCAGCGTGATCTGGTAGCTCTCGACCCCCGCCTTATCGAGGCCAAGAATGCCGATATGGCCGATATGGTGGTGGCCGCAGGCATTGATGCAGCCCGATATCTTGATCGACAGCGGGCCGATCTCGCGCTGGCGGGCCTCGTCGGCGAACCGCCGCGAGATTTCCTGGGCCACCGGGATCGAGCGGGCGGTGGCCAGCGCGCAGTAGTCCAGCCCGGGGCAGGCGATGATGTCGGTCACCAGCCCCTTGTTCGGGGCGTCGAGGCCGATGGCGGCCAGCCCGCGATAGACCTTGTAGAGATCCCCCAGCCCCACATGCGGCAGCACGATATTCTGCTCGTGGGTGATCCGCAGCTCGTCGGCGGAATACCGCTCGGCGAGATCCGCCAGCGCCCGCATCTGCTCGGCGGTGGCGTCGCCCGGCGCGCCGCCGATCGGCTTCAGCGAAACCGTGGCGGCGATGTAGCCCGGGACGCGATGGGCGTGCGTGTTGCGCTCGACCCATCGTGCGAAGGCGGGATCGAGCTTGTGCATCCGCTCGAACTCGACCGGGGTCGGCACACGGGCAGGCAGCTCCGGCGGCGCGAAATAGGCGGCGATGCGGGCCAGCTCTTCGGGCGGCACGGCCACGGCGGCATGGTCGCCCGAGGCGAACTCGCGCTCGACCATCTCGCGGAACCGGTCGATGCCGGTCTCGTGGACCAGGATCTTGATCCGCGCCTTGTACTTGTTGTCGCGCCGCCCCAGCAGGTTGTAGACCCTCATCACCGCGTCGACATAGGGCAGCAAATCGGCCTTTGGCAGGAAGGCGCGCAGCTCGTGGGCGATCATCGGCGTACGGCCCAGGCCGCCGCCCACCAGCACCCGGTAGCCCACCTCGCCCGCGGCGTTGCGGACGACCTGCAGGCCGATGTCATGCACCTTAATCGCGGCGCGGTCGTACTCCGAGCCGGTCACCGCGATCTTGAACTTGCGGCCCAGGAAGGTGAATTCCGGGTGCAGGCTGGACCACTGCCGCAGCACCTCGGCGGTGATGCGCGGGTCCTCGATCTCGTCCGGCGCCACGCCGGCCAGCGGGTCCGAGGTCACGTTGCGGATGCAGTTACCGCTGGTCTGGATGGCATGCATCTCGACCGAGGCGAGCGCGTCCAGGATATCCGGCACATCCTTCAGCTTCGGCCAGTTGAACTGGATGTTCTGGCGGGTGGTGAAGTGGCCATAGCCCTTGTCCCAGGTCTCGGCGATCTGTGCCAGCATCCGCATCTGACCTGAATTCAGGGTCCCATAGGGAATCGCCACCCGCAGCATGTAGGCATGAAGCTGCAGGTAGAGCCCGTTCATCAGCCTCAGCGGCTTGAACTCGGCCTCGTTCAGCGCGCCGGTCAGGCGGCGGGCGACCTGGTCGCGGAACTCCGCCACCCGCTCCTGCACGAAGCGATGGTCGAACTCGTCATAGCGGTACATCGTTGTCTCCTGTCCGCTGGCGCGAACCCAGCATCAAGCCGCCCGGCGTTCCGCCGGCTGGGCGTCAAGGCCAAAGGGAATGGTCGGCAGCCCGTCGGCGCGGATCTGCTCGCGGCGCAGCAACGGGTAGGTGCGCCCGGCGTCGAGCGACACCTCGATCAGGTAGGGGCCGACAACCAGGTTGCCGGTCTCGCCGTCCAGCCCGTCTGCCTCCAGCGCCTTTGCGTCCTCGGCCGTCATGGCGACGCGCGCCATCCGGATATCGCGCACCCAGCCGTCGGCGGCCAGAAACACGCTGTCGCCTTCGAGCAGATCGTTGGCGGTGACGACAACCGGCTTGAATTCCTTGGCCATGATGCGGGTCCTCCGTTGGGGGCTCTAGTCAGGTGCTACGGTCACGGCGAGGCCATCCAGTTCCTCGCCCCAGATGATCTGGCAGGAAAGACGCGAGTTCTCCTCCCAGGTCGGCAGTTCGTCCAGCTTCGCTTCCTCGTCGTCGCGCGGGGCGGGCAGCCGGTCGACCCAGTCCGGGTCAACGTAGATGTGGCAGCTTGCGCAATCGAGCTGGCCGCCGCAGATGCCTTCGATCCCCGTCTTGTAGTCTCGGAGCAGTTCCATCAGGCGCCAGCCGTCGACGCCCTCCAGTGTTTCCCTTGTTCCGTCGCGTTTCGTCACAGTGAATTCAGCCATCAAGCCACCTTCAGCCTCTTCTGCAGTTCAGACGAGGAGGTGGTATACTGGAAGCGCAGCTTTTCGTCAGGCCGCGCGATGCGGAAGGCTTCCTGGGCCGCCAGGGCGCCCTCGTGGAAGCCGGAAAGGATCAGCTTCAGCTTGCCCGGATAGTGGTTGATGTCACCGATGGCGAAGATGCCGGGGGTCGAGGTCTGGAACTTCTCGGTGTCGACCGTGATCTGCTTGCCGTCCTCCAGGTCCAGCGCCCAGTCGGCGATGGGCCCGAGCTCGATGTTGAGCCCGAAGAAGGTCAGCAGCCGGTCGGCTTCGATGGTGGTCACCTCAGCCTTGTTGCGGATGGTCACGGCGGAAAGCGCGCCGTTCTCGCCTGCCAGGCTGTCGAGTTCGCCCATGACGAACTTCATCCGGCCATCGGCCACCGCCTGCTCCATCGCCGCGACCGAATGCGGTGCGGCGCGGAACTTGTCGCGGCGGTGCACCAGGGTCAGGGATTTCACCGAGGGCAGCAGGTCCAGGGTCCAGTCCAGCGCCGAATCGCCGCCGCCGACGATCACCAGGTCGCGGCCCTCGAAGTCCGAGCGCTTGCGCACGGCGTAGAACAGCGACTTGCCCTCATAGGGCTCGAGCCCCGCGACCTTGGGCTTGCGCGGCGTGAAGCTGCCGGCGCCGGCGGCGATGAAGACCACCGGGGCCACGTGCACCTCGCCCGCGTCGGTCACGATCTGGAACCGGCCGTCGGCGCGCTTCGACAGCCCCTCGACCCGCTGGTTGAAACGGAACTCGGGCTCGAACGGGGCCGCCTGCTCCATCAGCCGGTCGGTCAGCTCCTGGCCCGAGACCGAGGGCAGGCCCGGAATGTCGTAGATCGGCTTCTCCGGATACAGCTCGGCGCACTGCCCGCCGGGGCGGTCCAGGGTGTCGATCAGGCGCGCCTTCAGGCCCAGGAGCCCCAGCTCGAACACCGCGAACAGGCCGACAGGCCCGGCACCGACGATCAGCACATCGGTTTCCTGGCTCTGCAGCGGCGAGACGAATTCGGCGGGGCTCATTGCATTTATCTCCAGCGCATCGTGTTGACGAGGATTTAGCTCGACACGATGGGAAAATCAATAAAGCACACAAAAAAAGTTTTTTGCGAATTAATTAACAAATGAACGATGTATTTTATCCCGATTGCGGCCCCGCGCCGGCTACGCTATTCCCCGCGGATGACCAACGATCATCACCGCGCCTACCTCAGGCCGCTGCCCTGCGCACCGGACAAACCGAACGCCCGGCTTTTGGCGGGCGGGATGCTCGGATTTCGCGAAATCGAGGTGCTGCGGCGGAATTCTGCACCGGAAATCCTGCCGGTCGACGCGGTCCTGGCACTTCACCCGGAGGAAGCCGAGGAGCTGGAACTGCTGTCAGCGCCACGTGCGCCGGTGGCCGGACTCTCGCTCGACCGGCCACGGTTGATGGGGGTGGTCAACGTGACGCCCGACAGCTTTTCCGATGGCGGGATGCTGGGCGATGCCGCTGCGGCGATTGCGCACGGGGTGGCGCTGGCCGCCGCAGGCGCGGACATCCTGGACATCGGCGGCGAATCGACCCGCCCCGGCGCCGAGCCGGTCAGCCTCCAGCAGGAACTCGACCGGGTGATGCCGGTGATCGAGGGGCTGAAGGCGGCGGGCTGCGCAGTGGCGCTGTCGATCGACACCCGCAAGGCGGCGGTCGCCAGCGCCGCGCTGGCGGCGGGCGTCGCGATGTTCAACGATATCTCGGCGCTGACCTACGATCCGCATAGCCCCGCGGTCGCGGCAAGGGCGCCGGCGGTCTGCCTGATGCATGCCCAGGGCGACCCGCGCACCATGCAGGACAACCCGCGCTATTCGGACGTGCTGCTGGACGTCTACGACTTCCTGGAGTTGCGGATTGCGGCCGCCGAGGCCGCCGGAATCGCGCGGTCGTCTATCGTCGTCGATCCGGGTATAGGGTTTGGCAAGACCCTCGACCATAATCTGGCGCTGCTGCGCCGGGTTTCGCTGTTCCACGGCCTTGGTTGCGCGGTGATGCTGGGTGTGTCCCGCAAGCGCTTCATCGGTACCCTCTCGGGGGTTGCCGAGGCGCGCAACCGGGCGCACGGCTCGGTCGCGGCGGGGCTGGCGGGGCTGGCGCAGGGGGTGCAGATCCTGCGGGTCCACGATG
>DATHZU010000375.1:0-4736 GCA_035458445.1 Thermohalobaculum sp.
AGCGCGGCGTGCGGAGCTCCGATTATGAGTGCCGTAACGTCAATCGAACCTTGAAAAAAATACCAAAACACCCGATATTCGCGCGCGCTATCGATCACAAGAAAACACTGTCCGTCTCTCGCAGGCTGCCGGTCGTTCCGATCTGACCGAGACAGCCACAGCCACGGCATTCCGCGCGCGGCACCTAAGAAGGAGACACGGATATGGCCACTGGCACCGTGAAATGGTTCAATGCCACCAAAGGGTTCGGCTTCATCCAGCCCGATGACGGCAGCAAGGACGTGTTCCTGCACGTCTCGGCCGTCGAGCGCGCCGGGCTGCAGAGCCCCCGCGACGGCCAGAAGGTCCAGTACGACCTCGAGTCCGGCCGCGACGGCCGCACCTCGGCTGGCAACCTGAGCTACACCGACTGACGGGCGAAAGCCCTGTCGGAAGCAACCAGCCCCGCGGGTCCGCCCGCGGGGTTTTGCTTTGTGCGGCGGCCGGCAGATGACCGGTGGAACCGGGTGCGCATCGGCGGGGTTGCATTCCGCGCCGGAATGCCCGATATGCAGCGGGCGATCGTTCACCCATCAAAATCACTGTCCGTCTCTCGGGGCTGCCGGTCTTTCTGATCTGACCGAAACAGCCACGGCCGCGGCATCCTGCGCGCGGCACCCAAGAAGGAGACACGGGACATGGCCACTGGCACCGTGAAATGGTTCAACGCCACCAAGGGCTTCGGCTTCATCCAGCCCGATGACGGCTCGAAGGACGTCTTCCTGCACGTCTCGGCCGTCGAGAACGCCCGGCTGCAGAGCCCGGCCGACGGCCAGAAGGTTCAGTACGACCTCGAGTCCGGCCGCGACGGCCGCACCTCGGCGGGCAACCTGAGCTACGTCGACTGAAGCCATACCGGTTTGCGGGCCTCGCGCCCCGCCGGAATGAACGAACCCCGCGGGTCCGCCCGCGGGGTTTTTTGCTTTGGCGCTCAGATAACGGGCAGCGCCCTCGGCTTCCCCGTGTCGTCGATCGCCACGAAGGTGAAGGTCGCCTTCGTCACCTGCATGTGCTCGCCGCCCGGCATCCGGGTGATCCAGGCCTCGACGGCGATCTTCATCGAGGTGCGGCCCTCGCGCTCCATCACCGAGTGGATCGCCAGCACATCGCCCACCTTGACCGGCTTGTGGAACTCCATGCCGTCCACCGCCACGGTCGCCACGCGCCCGCGGGCGCGCGAGCGGGCCAGCACCGAGGCGCCGAGGTCCATCTGCGACATCAGCCAGCCGCCGAAGATGTCGCCATTGGCGTTGGAATCCGCCGGCATCGGGATGGTCTGCAGGGTGACCTCGCCCCTCGGTCCGCTCATGGCTGCTCCTTTGTCCATTCCGCCGCAGCCTGCCCCGCGGCGCGGCCGGTGGCAAGGCAGGCGGTGATCAGGTAGCCCCCGGTCGGCGCCTCCCAATCCAGCATCTCGCCGGCGGCGAAGACGCCGGGCAGGCGGGTCAGCATCAGGCCGGGGTCCAACTCGTCCCAGGCGATGCCCCCGGCCGAGGAGATCGCCTCGGCGATGGGGCGCGGGGCCAGTACCGGCAGGGGCAGCGCCTTCAGCGCGCGGGCGGTGTCGTCCGGCCCCTCCAGCGCCTTCGGCGCCAGCTCGCGCAGCAGGCCGGCCCTGACCCCGGTCAGGCGGATGGTCTTGCGCAGGTGGTTGGCCAGCGAGTTCCCGCCGATGGGGCGCGCAAGGCGGCCGTAGAGCTGTGCCTCCGTCCGATCCGGGCAGAGGTCGAGCGTCAGGGTGGGGGGCCCCTCTTCCAGCGCGTCGCGGAGCGGCGCCGAGAGGGCATAGACCGCGCTGCCCTCGATGCCGGTGCGGGTGACCACGAACTCACCCTTGACCGAGTGAACCCCGAGGCTAAGGCGCACGCCCTTCACCGGCTGGCCGGCGAAGCGGTCGCGGAAGTGATCCGACCAGGCCACGTCGAAGCCCATATTCGCGGGGCGGAACGGGGCGACGCGGACCCCGCGCGCCGCCAGCCAGGGCACCCAGGCGGCGTCCGAGCCGAGGCGGGGCCAGCTGGCGCCGCCGAGCGCCAGGACGGTGACGCGGGCGACAACGCGGCGGGGGCCGGCAGGGGTGTCGAAGGTCAGGTCCTCGCCGTCCCAGCCGGTCCAGCGCCAGCGGGTCCTCAGATCGGCCTCGGCCAGCCGGGCGAGCCAGGCGCGGAGCAGGGGCGAGGCCTTCATCGAATTCGGGAACACCCGGCCGGACGAGCCGGTGAAGACCGGCTGGCCCAGCCCTTCCGCCCAGGCGCGCACCCGGGCCTGCCCGAACCCGGCGAGACAGGGGGCGAGGCGCGGGGCGGCGGCGCCGAAGGCGGCCAGGAATGCCTCCGGGTCCTCGTCCTTGGTCAGGTTCAGGCCGGACTTGCCGGCCATCAGCAGCTTTCGGGCCGGGGTGGGCTCGGCCTCGAAGACGACCGGCCTGACGCCGGCGGCCAGCAGCGCCTCGGCGGCCGCCAGCCCCGCCGGGCCGGCGCCGATCACAGCGGCGGGGATGGTCTCGCTTTGCATGGGGCACGCTTAGCGGCCAGCGGGGGGCTGCGCAACGGGGCGAGGCGCGCTAGATATCGAGGAACGAAAGGGAGCCCCGGTGCCGCGACTGACCTTCTGGTTCGACTTCGCCTCGACCTATTCCTACCTGACCGCCATGCGGATCGGGGACGAAGCGGCGCGCCGGGAGGTGGCGGTGGCCTGGCAGCCCTTCCTGCTGGGGCCGATCTTCAAGGCGCAGGGCTGGGCCACCTCGCCCTTCAACCTCTACCCCGCCAAGGGCCGTTACATGTGGCGCGATATGGAGCGGGAAGCGGCGCGGCTGGGACTGCCGCCGGTCATGCGGCCGGAGCCGTTCCCGCAGTCGAGCTTGCTTGCCGCGCGGGTGGCACTGGCGGGGATCGAGGAGGGCTGGGGGGCGGAGTTCTGCCGCGCCGTCTTCGCGGCCGAGTTCGGCGAGGGGCTGTCGATCGCGGATCCGGGCGTGCTGTCGGCGGCGGTGGAGGCCGCCGGGGGCGATGCCGGCCGGGCGCTCGGCCGCGCCGCGAGCCCGGAGGTGAAGGCGCGGCTGCGCGAGGTGACGGCGCGGGCCGAGGCGCTCGGCATCTTCGGGGCGCCGAGCTTCACCTGCGCGGACGGCGAGCTGTTCTGGGGCAACGACCGGCTGGAGGCGGCGCTGGACCGCGCGGCCGCGACAAAGGAGAGAGACCGATGAAGGCACGCGTGAAATGGGTCGAGGGCCGGACCTTCGAGGGCGAGGCCGGCGGCGGCCACAAGCTGGTCTTCGGCCGTGCCCATGGCGATATTCCCGAGCCGGGGCCGAGCCCGATGGAACTGGTGCTGATGGGCACCGGCGGCTGCTCGGTCTTCGACGTGGTCCATATCCTGGAGAAGGGCCGCGAGCCGGTCGAGGACGTGGCGGTGGAACTGGACGCCGAGCGGGCCGCGACCGACCCGAAGGTGTTCGTCCGCCTGCACATGCATTTCATCGTCAAGGGCAAGGGGCTGTCGGCGAAGAAGGTCGAGCGGGCGATCCAGCTCTCGGTCGAGAAATACTGCTCGGCCTCGGCGATGCTGGGCAAGACCGCCGCGATCACCCATGACTTCGAGGTGGTCGATACGGGGGCGTAAAGCGCCGTGCCCGCGGGATGCTGAAGCCTGAGCAGGGGATCTGGCAGCAGGTCCGGCCGGGGCGCGGGCTCTCTCGCCCGTCAGGGGCGCCCTTTGGGCGTCCTGCTCTCCGGCAAACCCGCGGCAACTCACCGCCGACTGCCTCTATGACCCCGCCAACGAGAGGATGCGGGGTTGACGCACAGCAGACCCGCGGCGGCTGCTCACGGCGCTTCGCGCCCGGATGCCTGACGATCTCGAAGCCCTTGACCCCGCCACCCCGAGCGGCAACTCTCGCGGTTTCGGCGAGTGCTGCCGGGCAACGCCAAGCGCCCGCACCGCATTGTCTGCAACTGAAGATCCGAAATCCGAGAGGGAGTGCACATTAAATGACCGAAGTCCCGCACTGGCCAGTTTCGGTCTGGGCCGGATTGATTGGCACCCCGCTTCTGATCTCGGGCGGGCAAGTGCTTTTCAAATTCGTCAGCGCCCGGATTGCCTCGACGGACATCCACGCCGTCCGGGCCGTGATCATCGACCCGTACTTCATCGCGGCGATGACAGTGTACGCGATGGCGACGATCTCGTGGATCTTCGTGCTGAGGTCGGTTCCCTGGGCCGCGGCCTACTCGTTCACCGCTCTCGGGTTTCTGTTCGTGCCGTTCCTCTCGTTCCTGCTCTTCGGCGAAATATTGACGCTGCGCTATTTCGCCGGGGCAGCGATGATCATGGCGGGGCTGGTCATCATCCATGCGTGACGAGCGGAATCGCCGTGATGCCCGGCACGCCACCGGCTCGTCGCCTCAAGGGAGCGGGAAGTGAACGGTATAGCCGGCAATCACCTGTTTGTCGGGATAGGCAGCATCGATTGCTGACCGGACCCGAGGGCTGTAGCGCCGATTGAAGACCGGGTCATCCCCGCTGCCGATCGTGATGAAGAAGCTGAACCGCTTGGCCTCGATCATCTCGATGAACGGTCTCTGATCCCAGACGCCAAGTGCCGCAAGCTCGGCGAAGATCGCCGCTTCCCAGACCACCTCCTTGCCGGCTTGGAGAACCATGACCATGTCGTCCGAGATGACCGGACCGGGCGC
>DATHZU010000376.1:0-4238 GCA_035458445.1 Thermohalobaculum sp.
GGCCCCATCGACGGCCACGACATGACCCAGCTCCTGCCGGTGCTGCGCACGGTGCGCGAGCGGGCGCGCGGGCCGGTGCTGGTCCACTGCATCACCAGGAAGGGCAAGGGCTATCCGCCCGCCGAGGCCTCGGCCGACAAGTATCACGGCGTCGCCAAGTTCGACGTGGTGACCGGCAAGCAGGTCAAGCCGGCCGCGAACGCGCCGAGCTACACCAAGGTCTTCGCGCAGAGCCTGATCCGCGAGGCCGAGAAGGACGACCGCATCGTCGCCATCACGGCCGCGATGCCCGACGGCACCGGGCTGGACCTGTTCGCCAAGCGCTTCCCGGACCGGATGTTCGACGTGGGTCTGGCCGAGCAGCATGGCGTCACCTTCGCCGCCGGGCTGGCGGCGGCGGGGATGAAGCCCTTCGCGGCGATCTATTCCACCTTCCTGCAGCGCGCCTATGACCAGGTGGTCCACGACGTGGCGATCCAGCGGCTGCCGGTGCGCTTCGCCATCGACCGGGCCGGGCTGGTAGGCGCCGACGGGGCCACCCATGCGGGCAGCTTCGACGTGGCCTATCTCTCGTGCCTGCCGGGCATGGTGGTGATGGCCGCCGCCGACGAGGCGGAGCTGGTGCATATGGTGGCGACCGCGGCGCAGATCGACGACGGGCCCTGCGCCTTCCGCTATCCCCGCGGCGAGGGGGTTGGGGTGGATTTGCCCGAGGCCGGCGTGGCCCTGGAGATCGGCAAGGGCCGGGTGGTCAGGGAGGGTACCAAGATCGCGCTCCTTTCGCTGGGGACCCGGCTGGCCGAGTGCATGGCGGCGGCGGAGGAGCTGGAGGCGCGGGGGCTCTCGACGACCGTCGCCGATGCCCGCTTCGCCAAGCCGCTGGACCGCGACCTGATCCTGCGGCTGGCGCGCGGGCACGAGGCGCTGATCACCATCGAGGAGGGCGCCGTCGGCGGCTTCGGCAGCCATGTGCTGCAGTTGCTGGCGATGGAGGGCGTGCTGGATCACGGGCTGAAGGTCCGGCCCATGGTGCTGCCCGATGTCTTCATCGACCAGGACAAGCCCGGCAAGATGTACGAGCAGGCCGGGCTCAACGCCCCCCAGATCGTCGAGACGGCGCTGCGGGCGCTGGGCCAGCCATCGGCCGCCGCGCGGGCGTGACGATCCGGCTTTGCGATTTACCCATTCCGCCGATTCTGGCACACTCAATTGAGTGGGATGACCGATTTCGGGGGTGAATCATGCCGTTTATTTTGGGAATACTTGGCGTGCTCAGCGTCGTGGCGCTGTGGTACTGGCGGTTCAAGGCGGCGCAGGACGCGGCGGGTGAGGTTGCGATTGCCGCCAATGACGTGCGGCTGGCGATCCGGCGCTTCGGCTATCTGAGGAAGCACAAGACCCATCCGGCGGACTGTGTCGAGGACCCGCGGCTGGCGGCCGCGGGGATCGTGGCCGCAATCGCCTCGATGGACGCGCCGCTGTCGCAGGCCGAAATCGACCGGCTGACCGCCGAGGCGGGCGCCGTCTTCGGCGTCGACGGGGCCGAGGCGGTGGATATCGCGGCATTCGGACGCTGGATCGCAGGCCAGTGCAACACCCCCGACGAGGCGGTGCGCCGGCTGGTCAAGGTGGTCCGCGAGAAGGCCGGGGCCGAGGCCGGGCCCGACCTGCTGGCCATGGTCGAGGCGGTGGCCACCGCCGATGGCGGCGCCCTCGATTCTGACGAGACCGATGCGCTGCTGACGATCCGGCGCGGTCTCGGAATGGCATGAGGCTGGACCAGCGGCTGGTCGATCTGGGCCTTGCCGAGAGCCGCGCCCGGGCCCGGGCGCTGGTCGAGGCCGGAGCGGTCAGCGTGGACGGCGCGCCCGCCCGCAAGCCGTCGCAGGCCGTGGACGCGGCGGCGGAGGTGGCGGTCGCCGGAGACCCCGATCCCTGGGTCAGCCGGGCAGGGCAGAAGCTGGCCCATGCGCTGGAGGAATTCGGGCTGACCCCGCGGGGTGTTGCGCTGGATGTGGGCGCTTCGACCGGGGGTTTCACGCAGGTGCTGCTGGCGCGTGGCGCCGAGCGGGTATTCGCGCTGGATGTGGGGCATGGGCAGCTGCATCCGCGCCTTGCCGCCGATCCGCGTGTGGTCAGCCTCGAGGGGGTCAATGCTCGCGACATCCCGGACGGCACGGTGCCGCCGGTCGACTGGATCGTCGCGGATGTCTCGTTCATCTCGCTGGAGAAGGCGTTGCCGGCGGCCCTGGCGCTGGCGAAGCCCGGCGCGGTACTGGTGGCGCTGATCAAGCCGCAGTTCGAGGCCGGGCCCGGGGCCGTCGGCAAGGGCGGCATCCTGCGCGACCCGGCGATTCACGCGGCGGTCTGCGCCCGGATCGGCGATTGGCTGACGGGGCTCGGCTGGCAGGTGACGGGCATCGTGCCAAGCCCTATAGAGGGCGGCGACGGCAATCGGGAGTTCCTGATCGCCGCGCGGATTTCCGGGGACTGAGGGCGGTCCCGGCATTGCACGAACGCTCCGGCGCCTGGCGGCGCCTGCGCTTGTCGCGCGGTGGCCCCGCCCCCACCCCCTAGCACCGCCCGGGCGCGCTGCGCGCGGCCCGCTCGGTGCCGGTCACGTTGGGGCAGATGGCGGACGAGGTCGAGATCGAGAGCCTGGGTGCCCAGGGCGACGGCGTCGCCGAGGGCGGGACGCTGTACGTGCCCTATGCGCTGCCTGGCGAGCGGGTGCGGGTGGTGCGACACGGGGCGCGCGCGCAGGTGCAGGCGGTGCTGCGGCGCGCGCCCGAGCGGATCAAGCCGGTCTGCCCGCATTTCGGCACCTGCGGGGGTTGCTCGCTGCAGCATGCCTCGGAGAAGTTCACCGCGCTGTGGAAGCGGGGCCTGGTCGAGGCGGCCCTGGGTGCGCGGGGCATCTCGGGCGTCGCCATCCGGCCGACCGTCACCTCGCCGCCCGAGAGCCGCAGGCGCATCACCGTCGCCGCGCGGCGCACCAAGAAGGGCGTGCTGATCGGCTTCCATGGCCCTGCCGAGTCCGAAATCGTGCCGATTGCCGGCTGTCCGGTGGCCGAGCCCGCGCTGGTCGCCGCCCTGCCGCGGCTGGAGGAGGTGGCGGGCCTTGCCGCCAGCCGCAAGGGCGAGGTGCGGCTGACCCTGACGCTGACCAATGGCGGGATCGACCTGGCGGTCGCCGACGCCAAGCCGGTCGAGGGTGCGGCGCAGGCGCTGCTGGCCGGGGTCGCGGCGCGGGCCGGGGTCGCTCGGCTCGGCTGGAACGGCGAGGTCCTGGCCGAGATGCGCCGGGTCGAGGTGACCATGGGCCGCGCGCGGGTCGTGCCGCCGCCCGGCGGCTTCCTGCAGGCGACCCGTGCCGGCGAGGCGGCGCTGGTCGAGGCGGTGCGCGAGGCAGTGGGCGGCGCGGGGCGCATCGCCGACCTCTATGCCGGCTGCGGCACGTTCAGCCTGCCGCTGGCCGAGCAGGCCGAGATCCATGCGGTCGAGGGCGACGCCCCGGCGCTGGCGGCGCTGGATGCCGCCTGGCGGGCGACGCCGGGGCTGAAGCGGGTGACCTGCGAGCGCCGCGACCTAGTGCACCGGCCGCTGCAGGCGGAAGAGTTCAAGGGCCTGGACGCGGCGGTGATCGATCCGCCCCGGGCCGGCGCGCGCTGGCAGGCGCAGCAGCTGGCGCGCTCGGCGGTGCCCCGGATCGCCGCGGTCAGCTGCAACCCGGCCACCTTCGCCCGCGACGCCCGCGTCCTGATCGACGGCGGCTACCGCCTGGACTGGGTGCAGCCGGTCGACCAGTTCCGCTGGTCGCCGCATGTGGAACTGGTGGCCGCGTTCCGGCGATAGGCGGACCTGCCCGGGCCGGCGCGTGGCCGCGGGGTGTAAATTTTTCCCTGTAATTCCTGGCTGGCCACGCTAGGACTGTGCGCGGGATTCCGCACGCTTCACCAGGAGACAGAACATCATGAGCTATGGCTTCGACACCCTGCAGATCCATGCCGGCGCGGCGCCTGATCCGGCGACCGGCGCGCGGCAGACGCCGATCTATCAGACCACGGCGTTCGTGTTTCGGGATGCCGATCACGCGGCGGCGCTGTTCAATCTTCAGGAGGTGGGGTTCATCTACTCGCGCCTGACCAACCCCACGGTCGCGGTGTTGCAGGAACGGGTCGCGGCGCTTGAAGGCGGCGCCGGTGCGGTTGCGTGCTCGTCCGGGCACGCGGCACAGA
>DATHZU010000377.1:0-3179 GCA_035458445.1 Thermohalobaculum sp.
GGTCGTCTTGGCCCATTGAAGCGAGGTGGGCGCCCCTCACTCAGAAAGTATATGATGACCACATGGATCCGGAAGTCCACGGCGACCTTCAAGAGTCCCTTCATGTTAGATGGCTTTGACGGCTGGTTTCCGCCCCGCGCGGCCAGAGTCCACACTCCTCCGACATACAGCGCCGAAGGTCCGCTCCGCCAAGAGGCGGGCGAAGCTCTCGCGCCTGCAGCGAACTTCTGCAATCCTCCCGGACCTGCCACGGAAGATCTCCTCCAACTTGAGCGATTGATAGGCCCGATGGAAGGAGCGGACGATGAAGCGAGCACGATATGCGCAAGAGCACATAATCAGTATCCTTGACGCTCCGAAATTGCGAGGCGACGCCCATTTGGACTGGAAGCCGCGAGCAGCGCCGCACAAAGCCTCGGTGCCTTGGATACCTGAAATCCCGAGATCGCGCCCCAAGACGCGTCTGAGGGGCTGCGACGGGTATTCCTGCGCCGGTGGTCCTAAATGGTTTTTCAGCTCTGGAAAAATTTCAGAGGGTTTCGGCGTGAGTAGAGAGCGGAGGCCTTGGAGGCTCGCCACGCGCGCGATTTTTGGGGGCGGGGGTGGGGTGGCCCTCGCGGCGATGGGGAGTGGGTAGGTGCCAATTCGACAGTCGGCAACATCATGCACCCACATTTTTGACGAAGATAACCGATAGAGTGTCTTGGTCATTGTCGGCTCTCATCAAGTCAGGTTGAATTGCCTTTTTTCGCGCCGATTGTTGGTCAAACTGTTGGGAGATACCAGATGAAGGTCCGTTTTCTCTATATATAACAATTGTTTATATACTTAGTTCGCCCTCCTCCCCCTCCGCCACAATTTCCGATTACCGCATTGAAAATAAACGACTTTAATATTCGGTGATATTTTCACCCCGCATTTTTTCCGATCGGCCGCCCTGTATTGTGGTCCGACGCCAAACTCGGCCATGCGGATGCCGACCGCTATGTGGGCTGACCTGCCACGGGGAAGTTCCTCCAGATTGAGCTGGAGTCCGGCCCGAGGAACGGAGCGGACGATGAAGCGAGCGAGATACACGCAAGAGCAGATCTTCGGCATCCTGAAGGAGCACGAAGCCGGCGCGAAATGCGGCCAATCTCTTCGCTAAAGCGCGACGACGATCCGGCCGGCCGCTCCTCCAGAAGTACCGCGTCGCCAATCGCGGGCGGCTCCTCGCGATTCCTCCCGTCGGCGGCGAGGAGGTCGCCTTCGGGCAAACCGAGACCGGTTCGCATTGGTCCGATGGCAGCCGTTCCGCCTACCGTCCCGCCGCCCATGCCCGCAAATCATCGGCCATCCGATCGATCACCGGCTGCCACACTCCGCGCCCGGCTGCGCGGTAGAGGCGCAGGCTTTCGTACCATGGGGTCGTGTCCCCCTCGAGGCCCCATCGCCAGTCCGGAACCTCTGAAAGCAGCAGCCATGCAGGTTTGCCGAGGGCGCCGGCCAGATGGACCTGCGCGGTATCGACCGAGATTACCAGATCGAGCTTGCCGATCACCGCAGCCGTCTCGCGCCAGCCCTGCATGTGCGCGCTGACATCGGCCAGGCGGCCCTCCCAGGCGGTCCCGGCAATCTCGCGGTTCTCAGGCTCGAGTTGCAGGCTCACCCAGTTGATGCCAGGCACTTCGAGCAATGGTTCCAGCGGCGCGAGCCGCAAGCTTCGCTTCCAGTCCTTGGCGTTCTGTGGATTGCCGCGCCAGACCAGACCGACGGTCGGCCCCGGGCCCGGATCCCAATCGGTTCCGGGCGCCGGAATGTAACCCTCGGCAAGCGGCACGTCCGGAGGATAGCGCCCCAGAATGCGGGGCAGAGACAGCAGCGGGGCCTGGAAATCCACCTCGGGAATCTCGTCGCTGCCGGTCTCGATGAACCTGTCGAACCATCCCAGGTCCCCGAACATCGGCATCAGCCGGGCCTTGCAGTACAGCGTGATGCTGGCGCCGGACTCGCGTATGTCCTTGGCATAGCGCACGAACTGGATCGCGTCGCCGAACCCCTGCTCCGCAATCAAGAAAAGGCGCTTGCCCTTCAGTGGTTCACCCTGCCAGTGCGGGATATGCGGATATCCATGGCGCTGAAACATCGGCGGCGGAAAGTCGGCGAACCAGCGCGCCTCGAAGGTCTCGAACCCCTCCTGAAATCTGCCCTGCAGCAACAGCGAGAGCGCCTTGAACACCTCGGCCCGGCGGCGCTGGGGCCATCGGGCGATGACCGTGTCGTATTCTCTGATCGCCTCGTCGAACCGGCCGAGGTCGTGCAGCACCAGGCCGCGCACCTCGTGCGATCCCGGGTTGTCGGAATCGAGCTGGACCGCCCGCTCGGCCCAGTCGAGCGCCTCGTCGAGACGGCCATGGTCATGGGCGAAGGTCGCGCGGTTTCGCAGCAACAACCCGGACTCGGCCCCAGCCGCGGCCGCCGCCTCCAGCGCCGCCTCCGCGCGCGGCCAGTCGCGGGCGCGGCGCCAGCACTTCATGGCATTGAACCATGCCTCCGAGCCGCCGCCATGGTCCCTGGCCAGGGTCTCGAATGTCTCGCCCGCGGTCTGGTCGTCCTGAAGGCCGAAGGACTGGACCGCCAGTACCGTAAGCGCGCGGCTGTCCTCGGGATCGAGGCTGAGCGCCTTGCGCGCCGCGGCGACCGCCTCGGCGGCCTGGCCGATGTTCGCCCATGCGCGGGCGAGGTCGGTATGAACAATCGCCTTGTTGTAAAACCGCACCGCGTTCTGGAGGTAGCCGACCGCCTCGCCCGGGCGGCCCAGGTTCATCATCGCCTGGCCGATATTGTGATAGCACTCGCCGAAGCGGGGCCGGGCCTGAACCGCGCGGAACAACAGCTCCAGGGCCTCCGCCGACCGGCCTGCGTTGATCTCGAGCGCGGCCAGGTTGTTCAATGCCTCGGCATGGCTCGGGGCCTGGTCGAGGAGTTCGCGGTAGGCGCTACGCGCCTCGCCGGTCTTTCCGGACTGGTGCAGCGCCAGCGCACCCTTGAAGGCCTCGATAACTCCGGCGCTCATGATTCTCGCGCCTATAGCCCGCGCAGACGGTCGAGTGCCGCGCCGAACCCAGCGAGCGCCAGCTCGAATCGAATGGTCCGGCCGGTGTCGGCCCCCTGCACCGAGACCGCAAGGGTCTCGCCTG
>DATHZU010000378.1:0-6459 GCA_035458445.1 Thermohalobaculum sp.
GTCTGCCTTCGGCGCAGCCGCGGGAGCTTCCACGGCGCCGATCACCGGCGGCTCGACCCCCAGCACCTCGGCGATCCGGTTGGCCCTGGCGCGGTGCGAGAGATGCCGCCCATCGACCGCGCCACCTATGTCACCATCCGCGACGCCGAAACCCTGGCCGCATGGCTGGCCGAGGCCACGGAGAACGGCCTGCTCTGCGTCGACCTCGAGACCACCTCGCTGGACGAGATGGTGGCCGAGATCGTCGGGGTGGCGCTCGCCACCGCGCCGGGCCGCGCGGCCTATGTGCCGGTTGGTCACACCAGCGGCGACGGCGACCTGCTGGGCCGGGTCGAGCGGGTGCCGGACCAGTTGCCGCTCGACACCGTGCTCGACGCCCTGAAGCCGGTGCTCGCCAACCCCGCCACGCTGAAGATCGGCCAGAACCTGAAATACGACCTGAAGGTGCTGGCCCGCCACGGGGTTGCCGTGAGCCCCATCGACGACACCATGCTGATGTCCTACGCGCTCGATTCGGGGCTGAACAGCCATGGCATGGATGTTCTGTCCGAGCGGCATCTGGGCCACCGCACGGTGCATATCAAGGACCTGATCGGCTCGGGCAAGACAGCCATCACTTTCGACAAGGTCAACCTCGACAAGGCCGCCACCTACGCCGCCGAGGACGCCGACGTCACCTTCCGCCTGTGGGAGAAGCTGCGTCCCCGCCTGGCCGCCGAGCGGGTCTCGACCGTCTACCACACGCTCGAGCGCCCGCTGATCCCGGTTCTGGTCGACATGGAGATGACCGGGATCAAGGTCGACCGCGACGTGCTCTCGCGGCTCTCGAACAGCTTCGCGCAGTCGATGGCGGGGCTGGAGGACGAGATCCAGAAGCTGGTGGGGCATCCCTTCAACATCGGCTCGCCCAAACAGCTTGGCGAGATCCTGTTCGACGAGATGGGGCTGGAAGGCGGCAAGCAGACCAAGACCGGCGCCTGGGGCACCGGCGCCGATGTGCTGGAGGCGCTGGCCGCCCAGGGCCACGACCTGCCCGCACGGGTGCTGGACTGGCGCCTGCTGTCGAAGCTGAAATCCACCTACACCGACGCGCTGCAGAACCACATCAACGCCGAGACCGGCCGCGTTCATACCTCCTTCAGCCTCGCCGCCACCTCCACCGGGCGGCTGGCCTCGACCGACCCCAACCTGCAGAACATCCCCGTGCGCTCCGACGAAGGCCGCCAGATCCGCACCGCCTTCGTGGCCGAGCCGGGCAACGTGATCCTCAGCCTCGACTACAGCCAGATCGAGCTGCGCATCTTCGCCCACATGGCCGGGATCGACGCCCTGAGGCAGGCGTTCCGCGACGGGCTGGACATCCACGCGATGACCGCGTCCGAGGTCTTCGGCGTGCCCATCGAGGGCATGGACCCGATGGTGCGGCGCCGGGCCAAGGCGATCAATTTCGGTGTGATCTACGGCATCTCGGCCTTTGGCCTCTCGAACCAGCTCCGCATCCCGCGCGGCGAGGCGCAGGCCTTCATCGACGCCTATTTCGAGCGCTTCCCCGGCATCCGCGCCTATATGGAGGCGACCAAGGAACAGGCCCGCGCCCAGGGCTATGTGGAGACGCTCTTCGGGCGGCGCATCCATACCCCCGACATAAACCAGAAGGGACCCGGCCGCGGCTTCGCCGAGCGCGCCGCGATAAATGCGCCGATCCAGGGCACCGCGGCCGACGTGATCCGCCGGGCGATGATCCGCATCCCCGACGCGCTGGCCGATGCGAAGCTGAACGCCCGGATGCTGCTGCAGGTCCACGACGAACTGCTGTTCGAGGTGCCGGAGGACCAGGCCCAGGCCACCGCAGAGACCGTCCGCAAGGTCATGGAGGGCGCCGCCCACCCGGCGGTGCACCTCGACGTGCCGCTGGTGGTGGACGCGGGCCAGGGGGCGAGCTGGGCCGAGGCGCACTGAGGCCGGGGAGGAAATCCGATGTTCCGCCAGATACTTCCGATCAGCGCGCTTCTCCTAGGTTCGGCCTTCCTGCTGTTTGCGGGCGGCATCAACAGCCTGATCCTGCCGGTGCGCGGCTCGGCCGAGGGGTTCTCGGCCTTCTCGCTGGGCCTGCTCGGCACCGGATGGGCCGTCGGCTACGTCTCGGGCTGCGTCTACACGCCGATGCTGGTCGCCCGGGTCGGGCATATCCGGTCGTTCAGCGTGATGGCGGCGATCGCGGCCCTGGTGATCCTGGCCTCGCTGATCTTCCTGACCCCCTGGGCCTGGATTCCGCTCCGCGCCATATCCGGCTTCTGCTTCGCCGGCGCCGCGATGATCGTCGAGAGCTGGCTGAACGAGCGCGCCGAACCGAACACCCGGGGCCGCATCTTCGGCACCTACACCATGATCAACCTGTTCGCCTCGACCGGCGGCCAGATGACCCTGACGCTCGGCGATTCCAACGGCTATCTGTTCTTCGTCCTCGGCGCGATGTTCTACTGCCTGGCGCTGATCCCGACCGCGATCACCTCGTCCGAGACCCCGAAGCCCCTGGTCTCGGTCAAGTTGAACATTCGGGCGCTGTGGAAGAACTCGCCGATCGCCGTCTTCGGCGTCGTCATGGTGGGGATATCGAACAGCGCCTTCGGAACGCTGAGCGCGGTCTATGCGGACAGGATCGGCCTGGTGCTGGCCTCGATCGCGCTGTTTGCCAGCCTGCCGATCCTGGCCGGCGCAATTGCTCAGGTGCCGGTCGGCATCTTCTCGGACCGCATCGACCGGCGCCGGGTGCTGATCGGCATCGCCGCCGTCGCCATCTGCGCCGACATCGCCTTCCTGGTGCTGCAGCCCGAGAGCCGGATGATCAACATCGCGCTGGCCTGCGTGTTCGGCGCGGCGGTGTTCTCGATGTATCCGGTGATCGTGGCCCATGCCAGCGACCATGCCGAGCCCGGAACCTACATCCAGATCAGTGGCGGGTTGCTGCTGCTCTATGGTGTCGGCGGCATGGCGGGGCCGCTGATCGCCGGCGTGGCGATGTCGCTGGTCGGACCGCTGGGCCTGTTTGCGACGACATTGGTGGCGCATATTCCGATCGTGCTGTTCGCCCTGTGGCGCATCTCGAAGCGCGCGCCGGTCGCACAGGAGGCGAAGATCGACTTCGTCCCCTCGCCGATGGCCCGTGCCAGCACGCCCGAGACCATGGCGATGGCCGGAGAATCCGCACGCGGAGGGGTCAAACCACAAGCCGATCCACCTGAAGATCGCGGCGGCGAGGCCGTGTGACGAAAGTCTGCGTCACCCGGCTCCGGCGATATCCAGCAGCCCCGGCAGTTCCGACATGTCGGTGAAGATGCGCGCGCCCAGCGCCCTGTAGGCGGCGGCGTCCGCATAGGGTGCGGCGCAATAGGCGAAGACCGGCATCCCCGCCGCCACCGCCGCCTGCACCCCCGGCAGGCTGTCCTCGATCACCGTGCAGTTTCCGGGCGCATGGCCGAGGGTAGCCGCGGCATGGAGGAACAGGTCCGGCGCCGGTTTTCCGCGCCCGACCATGGTGGCCGAGAAAAGCACATCCTCGAACAGCGGCAGCAGTCCGGAGCCGCCGAGCGTCGCCCGCATTTTCTCGATCCTGCCCGACGAGGCCACGCAGTAGGGCCGGCCCGCGGCGCGATGCGCCTGGATCACCCCCTGAATGCCCGGAATCGCCGGCACCGCTACGCGCTGCAGCTCGGCGATGGTGTGCGCCCGGATCGCCTCGGGCCAGCCTTCGGGGAAGATCGCGCCTGCCTCGGCCTCGATCTCGGCCTGCACGGTCGCCATGGACTTGCCGACGAACCGTGCCATGCAGTCCTCAAGCCCGATCCGGAAGCCGATATCGCCCAGCATCCGGACCATGACCCGGTTGGCGGCCGCTTCGCTGTCGACCAGCACGCCGTCGCAATCGAAGATCGTCAGGGCGGTCATGGCGGCGGGGTCTCCTGGTAGGGCACGCTCAGCCGGTCCAGCGCGGCGCGCAGGGCATCCGCCGCTTCTGCCAGCCGGGGGGCCTCGGCGCTGCGCAGGATCAGCGTGGCGCCGGGCCCCATGAAGGGATAGCTGCCCATCGCGACGTCCGGATAGGCCTTTGCCACAACGCCCAGCGGCCCCGCCAGATCGCCCTCCGGGGCCTCGACCCTGAAGCTGTGGCTCAAGATCGGCGGGCCGCCTTTCAGCGTGGGGCGCAAGCCCTCCAGCATCACCTGAAAGATCGAGGGTACCCCGGCCATCACGTAGACATTGCCGAGGATGAAGCCGGGTGCGGCGCTCAGCGGATTGTCGATCAGCACCGCGCCCTTGGGGATGCGGCACATCCGCAGGCGCGCGGCGTTCAGCTCGCGCCCGGTCGATGCGTAATAGGCCTGCATGATCGCCAGCGCATCGGCGCGCACATCGATCGGCACGCCGAAGGCGGCGGCCACGCAGTCGGCGGTGATGTCGTCATGAGTTGGGCCGATGCCGCCCGAGGTGAACAGGTAATCCACCTGCCCGCGCATCGCATTCACCGCCGCAACGATCGTGTCGGCATCGTCCGGCACGACCCTGATCTCGGCCAGCCGGATGCCCATCTCGGTCATCACGCCCGCCAAGTTGTGCGCATTGGCCTCGCGGGTCCGGCCCGATAGGATCTCGTCGCCGATCACCAGCATCGCCGCGGTTGGTTGAACCATTGCCTGCCTCTTGCCTCTGCCCTTGGCCCGGTTTACCTCGCTGGCATGGATTTCGCGACCCCTTTGCTGCCCGGCCGGCTGATCCGCCGCTACAAGCGGTTCCTGGCCGATATCGAGCTGGCGGACGGCAGGACCGTGACCGCCCATTGCGCCAATCCGGGTGCCATGCTGGGTCTGAACATGCCCGGGCTGGAGGTCTGGGTCGAGCCCAACGATGACCCGAAGAAGAAGCTGAAATTCGGCTGGCGGCTGGTCAGGACCGGAGGCCATTGGGTGGGCATCGACACGGCGATCCCGAACCGCGTCGTCGGCGACGCCCTGCGTCAGGGAATGGTCCCCGAACTGGCGGGCTACACCGATGTGCGCCCGGAGGTCCGGTATGGCGAGAAGAGCCGGGTCGACTACCTGCTGACCGGCGAGGGGCTGCCCGACGCCTATGTCGAGGTCAAGAACGTCCACCTGATGCGCCAGGACGGGCTGGCCGAGTTCCCCGACAGCGTGACCGCGCGCGGCGCGCGGCACCTGGACGAGCTGGCCTCGATGGTCGCGGCCGGCCACCGGGCGGTGATGCTGTACTGCATCCAGCGCACCGACTGCCGGCGGATGGCTTTGGCGGGCGATCTGGACCCCGGCTATGCGGCCGCGTACGCCCGGGCGCGGGCCGCGGGGGTCGAGGCCGTGGCCTGGGCCTGCGCCATAACGCCCGAGGGAATCACCCTTGATCGCCCGGTCCCGATCGATCAGTAAGGGGACTGGCCCTGAAGGAAGCACAACGGTCTGCGATGCGCACTGGCACCGAGCGACGTACCGCCGAGGGAATCCGCCTCTATGACAAGGCCGATTTCGAAGGCATGCGCCATGCCGGGCGGCTGGCGGCCGAGTGCCTGGACATGATCGGTCCGCATGTAGTGCCCGGCGTCAGGACCGAGGAACTGGACCAGATCTGCCATGATTTCATCCTCGCCCATGGCGCCACGCCGGCGCCCCTCGGCTATCGCGGCTTCCCAAAATCGGTCTGCATCTCGATCAATCACGTGGTCTGCCACGGCATTCCGGGTCCGAAGGCGCTGAAGGACGGCGATATTTTGAACATCGACGTGACCGTGATCCTGGACGGCTGGTACGGCGACAGCTCGCGCATGTATACGGCGGGCCGGATAAGCCGCCGGGCCGAGCGTCTGATCGAGGTGACCCACGAATCGCTGATGCGCGGCATCGCCGAGGTCCAGCCCGGAAACCGCTTCGGCGACATCGGCCACGCCATCCAGACCTATGCTGAGAGCGAGCGCTGCTCGGTGGTGCGCGACTTCTGCGGCCACGGGCTGGGCCGGGTGTTCCACGATGCCCCCAATGTTTTGCACTACGGGCGCCGCGGCGATGGCGCCGAACTGAAGCCGGGCATGTTCTTCACCATTGAGCCGATGGTCAATCTGGGCGGCCCGCAGACCAAGACGCTGGCCGACAACTGGACCGCCGTCACCCGCGACCGCTCGCTCTCGGCCCAGTTCGAGCATTCCATCGGCGTGACCGAGGAAGGCTGCGAGATCTTCACGCTCTCGCCCGCCGGCCTGTTCTTTCCGAGGCTCTGACGGACTTCGCGATGTTGCGCATCGTGGAACTGCTCGACCTTCCGCGCTAGGTTCCGTACTCATAAACGGGATTCCCGTTATGGCTTTGTTGTGATTCAGTGTCTCCGAGCGAGGAGGCACGGATGGCACGGTTTGACCTTACGGATGTCGAGTGGGCTTTGATCTGCCGGCTCCTTCCCAAC
>DATHZU010000379.1:0-19504 GCA_035458445.1 Thermohalobaculum sp.
CTTGTCGCCCGGCCGCATCATGGCGATGGTCAGCAGCCTCAGCGGCTGGCCGGCGGGGCGCGGCGCGACCGCCGGGCCGGGGTCGAGGAAAGCCGGCAGGTGCACCATCTTCGCGGCGTGCCCGGCGGCCTCGAGCCCCGGCCGGTCGCGCAGGGTCGTCCAGAACAGCCGGTCGGCCTGCGAAATGGCGGTGTCCGAGAGGGCGGCGAACCCGGCCCAGGCCCCCTCGCGGCGCTTTGGCGACACCGATGCCTCGGAGATCGCGTAGGGGATGCCGAGCGCGCGGGTCACCGCGGGTCCCAGCAGGTCCGGCGCCTTGTAGTAGCAATGATAGGTGAACCAGAGCGCCGGCGGATCGGCCCTCAGCTCGGCGATAAGCCGGGCGCCCTCGGTATCGGCCGCGCGGATCGTCTGTGCCTGGACCGCCGGATCGCCCGCCATGTCGAGGCTGCGCAGTCGCGAGACGCACTCCGCATCGAACCCCGCCAGTGCCAGCGCCTTCAGGGTCAGCCGGGCGATGTGGCGGTCCCCCGAGGGGTTCGGGTGGTCCGGCGGCTTCATCGGTGCGTAGAAGGCGATCCGGGTCATGGCTCGCCCACCCCGGCCGCGAGGGCATCTCTCAGCCGCGCGTCCAGCAGGTCGATCCCGGCGGTCATACCGAAATGCGCCGTCAGCCGCGCATGGGCGGCCTCGGCCATCGCGGCGCGGCGGGCCGGATCGGCGGCCAGCGCCGCGATGGCCCCGGCCAGGGCGTCGGGGTCCGCGGCCGGAACCAGGGTGCCGTGCACGCCGTCCTCGATGAACTCCGGGATCGCCGAGATGTCGGTCGAGAGCATCGGCAGCTTCTGGCTCGCCGCCTCCATCAGCACATTGGGCAGGCCGTCGCGGTCGCCGTCATCGGCGATCTTCGAGGGCAGCACGAACAGGTCTGCCTCCCGCATCGACGCGATCACGTCGTCCTGGGCACGCTTGCCCTGCCACTCGATGCGGTCCGCCAGGCCGAGGGCCCGGGCCTGCGCCTCGATCTGCTTCTTCAACTCGCCGCCGCCGATATGGACGAAGCGCCAGTCCAGCCCCTCGGGCAGCCGGGTCAGCGCCTGCAGCAGGTCGTCATAGCCCTTCTTCGCCACCAGCCGCCCGACCGAGAGCAGGGTGAAGCGGCTCGTCAGGGGCCGCTCGACGGGTGGCGGGGGAAAGCGCGAGAGGTCCAGCCCGTGATAGACCAGCGCGACCTTGCTGCCGGACGCATCGAGGCTGCGCAGATGCTCGGCGCCGCTTCGCGTGCAGGTGACGCCGAAGCGGCAGTCGGCGATCTTCTCGCGCTTCTCCCATTCCGGGATGGTCCAGATGTCCTTGGCATGGGCCGAGAAGCCCCAGCCGATGCCGCGGATCATGGCCGCATAGCGGGTGACCGAGACCGGGGTATGCAGGAAATGGGCGTAGAGGAACCGCGTCCCGGGCGGCAGTTCCGCTGCCAGCACCAGCGCCTGGCCGAAGCGGCGGACCCGATTGGCGGTCAGGTCGCGGGCCAGATCGCCGAGCCACACCCGGGCGGCGCGCCAAAATCCGGGCCTGCGCACCGACCGGGCCAATCCGCACAGCACCCGCCACGGCTCCTGGTACAGATACTCCGGAAGATACCGGCGTTCCGCCGTGATCTGCGCGTGGATCGGGTGTTCGCGGTCGTCATAGGGATGGCGCAGCGACCAGATGTCGAAGCGGTGGCCGCGCTGCTCCAGCGCCTGCAGTTCCTGGGCGATGAAGGTTTCGGACAGGCGCGGATATCCCTTCAGCACCACCGCCAGCGGAGGCGCCATCGATCACTCCCCCGCGGCGGCTATGGGATCGGTCGTCGCCGTCAGGCGCCCGGCGATGGTCTCGAGCCCCGACAGCAGGCCGGGAATGCGCGTCTCGGACGGCCGCCGCTGGGTGGCCAGCGCCCGGATGGCTCCAGCCATGACGCGCGCCTCGGCGCCGTCGCGCTCGTCCCACAGCATCCGCACCAGGCCCAGCCGCTCGGCCGCCGAGGCACGGATCAGCTGCTCGCGCCGGGGCTTGGTGCGCGGCGCGATGATCGCCGGCTTGTCGGTCGAGAGGATCTCGCAGAAGGTGTTGTAGCCGCCCATGGCGACGACGCCCGTGGCTTCCGCTAGCAGCCGCTCGAGCCGGGCATGGAAGCCCAGCGCCGTCACCCGCCCGCCCAGCGCGGCAACGCGGAGATCGAAATCCAGCCGGTCCGTGGCGTTCATGAAGGGGCCGTAGACGATCAGCGCATGCGGGCCCAGGCTGGGATCGGATTCATAGGCGCGCAGCACCCAGTCGACCAGCGCGGCACCATCGCCGCCGCCCCCGGTGGTGACCAGGATATAGGGCTCGTCCGGCAGGTCCGACGGCGGCTCGGCCGGCCAGTCGGCAGCGTCGCGGCGCAGATAGCCGGTATAGATCGCCTCGGACTCCATTCGCTGGCTCACGCCGAGGCCCGCCAGCGGGCGGCAGATCTGCGGAATGCCATAGATCCAGATTTCGTCGTAGAACCGCTCGATCGCCTCGATGGCGCCCTTGCGCTCCCACTCGCGGGCAAGCGCATCCTCCTCGTCGAGCACGTCGCGGATGCCCAGCACGATCCGCGCGCCGCGCCGCTTCGCCGCAACCAGGGTCTCGGCCAGTTCGTGGCGGAAGCCCCAGGGCTCCTTGTCGACAATGATCAGGTCGGGCTCGAACTCGCGCTCGGTGGCGGCGATGATGGTGCCGCGCAGGCTGACCATCTGGTCGATGTCGAGGCGCAGGTTCGACGAGGTGTAGCTGCCATCCGCCAGCTTGACCACGCCCGGCAGGCGCACATGGTCGACCCGCTCGGGAAAGTCGAAGCGCCCGGCGATCGGCGAGCCCGTGACGATCAGCGCCGAGCATTCCGGATCGGCCTCGATCAGCGCAGTCGCAATGGTCCGGGACCGGCGCAGGTGGCCGAGCCCGAACGTGTCGTGGCTGTAGAGCAGGGTCCGCCTCTCACGGGAACAGCCGGAGACCGGCTTCACGCCCCCCATATCCATCACCTTGTCATCCCTGCGGGTCTCGGTCCACCTGTGCATGATCTTGGGCGATCCAGCAAGCCCTGATCGGGAATTCGCCGGTTTCGAGGCCCGGGAAGCCGGCGATTCACGCCCGGGAACAATCGGGCACAATCGCGCGACCGGTGGTCAAGCGGTCACGGAATGGCGTATCATCGGCCGCAATGACGCTCTCGGGAGTTCCGCGCGGATGAGGACCGGTCTGAAACTGCTGCATCTTGTCCCGGTGCTGCTGGTTCTGGCGCTGCTGTCGGCGGGCGGACCCGCTGCGGCGCAGCTGCCGGATTATGGCAAGCTGTTCGGAACCACCACGGACGAGCCATCCGATGCCGCGACGCCGCGCCAGTCGCGGCCTGCCGACGGCGCCGACCCGGCCGCGGCGCTCAGCGCCGCCGACTACGCCCGGGTCGCCGAGGCCGCGCCCGACCCGATGCTGGGGGCCGCGCACAAGGCCATCAGCCTGTTCCGCGAGCGGCTGGTAGGCCTGCTGCGCCGGGCACCCGGTTCGTTCGAGGAGATCGGCACCACGCTGGCCGCGGCCAGCCCCACCGGGCGGAGCGGGTTCTTCCTCGGCGTCGTGGTCTTCGCCGGGCTGCTGCTGACGGTCGGCGCCGCGATCAACGAATTCTTCGTGCAGTTCATCGCTCGGCCCGCCTTCATCCGGCTGCAGGCGGCTCCGGCCGTGGGCTATGCAGGCAAGCTGCCCGTGCTGACCTACCGCGTGCTCCTGACCGCGGCCGGGATCGTGATCACGATCCTGACCGGCGCGGCGGTCGGGCTGTTCTTCTACGAGGAGCACGCGGCGACGCAGCTGACCGTGATCACGGTCTTCGCTGTCTACGCGGCGGTGATGCTGAGCGACACGGTCTGGCGCATGGTGCTGGCGCCCTTCCTACCGCACTACCGGCTGCCGTCGATCGGCGACGCCCCGGCGCGGCGGCTGTACCGCTGGCTGACCTATACCACCGGTTTCGCCATCGTCACGTCGGCGTTCTCGTACTGGATGCTGGAACTGGGGCTGCCGCGCGAGGTCTATGTCCTGGTCACGCTGCTTCTGACGCTGGCGACCGTGCTGCTGCTGTTGATGACGATGCGCTCGGAATCGGCGACGGTGACTGGGATCATCCTGTCCGGACAGGCGGGACGCGCGCCGAGCTGGCTGCAGCGCGCCGGCGCGGCGCTCTGGGCGCCGACCTTCGGGCTTTACCTGGTGGGGACCTGGGCCGATCTGGCGTTCCGGCTGATCATGGGGATCGAGGCCGGGCCGTCGCGGCTGCTGGCGCCGTACCTGACCCTGATCGCAGGCCTGTGCGTCTATGCGGCGGCGATCTACGTGATCGAGCGGGTGTTCGAGCGGCAGCGCCGGATGCGGGAGCTGAACGAACGGGCCGCCGGGGCAGCCTCTCCCGACGCTGCGGCCGCTGTGCCCGTCGCCCCCGGCGAAGGCATCGACGACGAAGGCGGAGCCAGCGAACGCGTGATCATCGCCGCCGCTCCGGCGCCGCGCCGGGGAGGCGGCCTGCGGACGCTGGACGAGCTGGCGCGCCGGGTCGCGGCGCTGTTCGCGCTGGGGGCGGCGGGCTATGCGCTGGCGGCGTTCTGGGCCGGCCCAGGCGTGTTCTCGGGCAATCCGATGGTCGAGATGGCAGCCGGGCTGGCCCAGATCGCCTTCGTCGGCTACGTCGTGTTCCACGCCGCCCGCATCTGGCTGGACCGCAAGATCGAGGACGAGGGCGGCGATATCGAACTGAATCCGGGCGACGAGGGCGGCGCCGCCGGGGCGACGCGGCTGGCGACGCTGTTGCCGCTGGTGCGCAATTTCATCCTGATCGTGATCCTGACCGCACTCGTGCTGATCGTGGCGATGCGTATGGGGGCCAATGTCGCGCCGCTGTTCGCCGGTGCCGGCATCGTCGGCCTGGCCATCGGCTTCGGCAGCCAGGCGCTGGTGCGCGATATCCTGTCCGGCGCCTTCTTCCTGCTGGACGATGCCTTTCGCAAGGGCGAGTACATCGATGTCGGCAGCGTCAAGGGCACGGTCGAGAAGATCTCGCTCAGGTCCTTCCAGCTGCGCCACCATCTGGGCATGCTGCACACCATTCCCTTCGGCGAGATCCAGCACCTGACCAACTTCTCGCGCGACTGGGTTATGATGAAGCTGCCGCTGCGGCTGACCTACGACACCGATGTCGAGCGGGTCCGCAAGCTGATCAAGAAGCTGGGGGTCAGCCTGATGGACGATCCGGAGATCGGCGACAAGTTCATGCAGCCGCTGAAGAGCCAGGGCGTGATCCAGATGGACGAATCGGCGATGATCGTCCGGGTCAAGTTCATGACCCGCCCCGGTGACCAGTGGGTGATCCGCAAGCGCGTCTTCGCCGAGATCCGGGAGTTGTTCGAGCGCGAAGGCATCAACTTCGCCCATCGCGAGGTGACCGTCCGGATTCCGGGTCTGCCGAAGGATGGCGAGCTGGACGAGACGCAGCAGCGCGCCGTGGGCGCGGCGGCGCGCCGCGCGCTCGATGTGGTCGAGGCCGAGACGCTGCGGCCCACCGGCACCGGCGGGGGCACCGATGACCGCTAGGCGGCGGCTCGCCGCGGTGCTGGCCGTGGCGTTTCTGGGCCTGCCGGTTCCGGGCACCGCGCAGCAGGACGACGCCTTTGCCCAGCGCATCGACGTGCCGCTACAGGGCTTCCCCTCCTGCTGCCCGCGCCCGGATTGGTGGGACGCGGTCGGCGAGGTGCCGCGCGTGCATTCGATGGAGGGTTTCCTGCAGGTCTGGCAGGACCGCTCGCTCAGCGCCGAACAGAGGGCAAAGGCCCTTTTCCAGGCGATCGAGGACCATCAGCAGACCGACCACGACATCACCGCTGCGGCGGTGACCTATTTCTACTCGGTCGCCCGCTCCTACCCCCATATCCGGGCGCTGACCGAATTCGGCGTCGGCCGCTATCTGGACTACGACCAGCCGCTGGACGGATATTCGGGCAAATCCGGCGACAGATCTGCCGGCATGGCCCGCAACCTGGCCCGGATCTATATCTCCGACGGCGAGCCCGAGCTGGCAGTCCCGCTGTTGCGCCACATCCTCGGCCCCCGCCGGGACGAGGTGAACGACCACATGCTGGAATTCGCGGCGCTTTATCTGGGCCAGGCGCTGGGCAGGCTTGGCCGCAATGCCGAGGCTGTCGAGGTGCTGCTGGCGGCGAAGCGTGACTTCGAGGGCGACTGGGAAGCGCGGCTCGACGATCAGCTGGCCGAGACGCGACGGGCGATGGGTCCGGGCTACTATCTCCACGACACCAGGGTCAGCGGCCCGGCTCTGCTGGCCTTTTTGGCGTTGATCGCGGCGGTGGGCGTTTTCTGGCGCCGCCGCCCACGGCTGCGCTGAGGCAGACTGCCGGACCGGCTGGACTCACGGAGCGCGGCTACTTGGCGCTCGCAACTCCTCGACCAAGAGCGTAATGGCGGACAGCCATCCGGATCGAGTTGCCATGAACATGTACCTCCCCATCGCCGAGGTTTCGGTGAATGTCTATCTGCTGCTGGGCATCGGCGGCGGTGTGGGCCTCCTGTCGGGCCTGTTCGGCGTCGGGGGCGGCTTCCTGATCACGCCGCTCTTGATGCTGATCGGCATTCCGCCCGCGGTCGCGGTGGCGACCGGTGCGAACCAGGTGGCAGCGGCGTCCTTCTCGGGATTGCTGGTGCATCTCCGGCGCAAGACGGTTGACTTCAAGATGGGGCTGGTGCTGCTGGCAGGCGGCCTCCTCGGCTCGGCAATTGGCGTCCAGCTTTTCGCCCTGCTGCGCAGCCTCGGCCAGGTCGAGCTGTTCGTTTCGCTCTGCTATGTGGTGATGCTGGGCAGCATCGGCGCGATGATGGCGGTCGAGAGCCTGCGTGCGCTGCGGCGCTCGAAGCTGGGCGGGCCGCCCAAGCGCCGCCGCCACCACTGGTCGCACGGGCTGCCGGTGAAGATGCGGTTCCGGGCGTCCAACCTCTATATCTCGGCGATCCCGCCCTTCGCGGTCGGCGCGGCGGTGGGCACGCTGTCGGCGGTGATGGGGGTCGGCGGCGGCTTCATCATGGTGCCGGCGATGATCTACATCCTGGGCATGGCGACCAATGTGGTCGTCGGCACCTCGCTGTTCCAGATCATGTTCGTGACCATGGCGACGACGCTGATGCACGCGATCACCAGCCGCTCGGTCGATGCGGTGCTGGCGCTGCTGCTGATCGTCGGCGGCGTGATCGGCGCGCAGGTCGGCGCCAAGCTGGCGCCGCGGCTGAAGGCCGAGCAGATGCGCCTTGCGCTGGCATTGCTGGTGCTGGCGGTCGCGGTGCAGATCGGCTGGGGCCTGCTGCAGGCGCCCGGCGAGCCGTTCAACCTGGTGCCGAGGAAGCTGCCATGAACGGCGGCGGGGTTCTTGGCGGCTCGGTTTCGCGGGTTCTCCGCCGCGCCGTTGCGGCTGGCTCCATCTGCCTGCGCTTTCTGCGGCATCTGGCTCCATCGGTCCCGGACACTTGGCGCTGGAAACCCCTACCTCGCGGCGTTACACCGGTGCACGCGTCGCGACGGGTCGAGAATGAACATATACCTGCCCATCGCCGAGATATCAGTGAACGCCTTCCTCCTGCTCGGACTGGGTGGCGGAGTCGGCTTGCTGTCTGGCCTGTTCGGGGTCGGCGGCGGCTTCCTGATGACCCCCCTGCTGATCCTGATCGGCATTCCCCCCGCCGTGGCGGTGGCGACCGAGGCGAACCAGATCGTCGCTTCGTCCTTCTCGGGCGTGCTGGCGCATTGGCGCCGCCGCACGGTCGACTTCAAGATGGGCCTGGTGCTGCTGGCCGGCGGCCTTTGCGGCTCGGCGGTCGGTGTTCAGATATTTTCGCTGCTGCGGGCGATTGGCCAGGTCGAGCTGCTGGTTTCGCTCTGCTATGTCGTGTTCCTGGGCATCGTCGGCGCGTTGATGTTCATCGAGAGCGTCAATGCGCTGAGGCGCACCAAGACCGGGCGCAAGGCGCCGCGGCGGCACCATCACTGGTCGCACGGTTTGCCGTTCAAGATGCGGTTCCGGGCGTCCAACCTCTATATCTCGGCGATCCCGCCGTTCCTTGTCGGGGCGCTGGTGGGCGTGCTGGCGGCGATCATGGGGGTCGGCGGCGGCTTCATCATGGTCCCGGCGATGATCTATCTGCTGGGCATGGCGACGACGGTGGTGGTCGGGACCTCGCTGTTCCAGATCATGTTCGTGACCGGCGCCACCACGCTGATGCACGCGATCATGAACCAGACGGTGGACGCGATCCTGGCGGTGCTGCTGCTGGTTGGCGGCGTGGTCGGCGCTCAGATCGGGGTGCGGCTGGGGCCGAAGCTGAAGGCCGAGCAGCTGCGGGTGCTGCTGGCGCTCCTGGTGCTGCTGGTCTGCGCCAAGCTGGGATGGGACCTGGTGCGCACACCCTCCGAACTGTTCACCATCGGCGGCGGGGGCGGGCATTGATCCGGCGTCTTGGCATCCTGTTCGCGGCGCTGTTCTGGGCATCCTCGGCCCCGGCGGTCGAGGAGAAGGTCATCGCCGGCCTCAGCCAGACCCATGTCGCGATCACCACCGACTTCTCGGGCTCCGAGATCTTCATCTACGGCGCGATCAAGCGCGACGCGCCGGTGCCCAAGACCTGGCCGCTGGACGTGATCGTCGCGGTGACCGGGCCCGTGCAGCCGGTCATCGTGCGCAAGAAGTCGCGCCAGTTCGGCATCTGGGTCAATGACGTCGGCGTGCAGGTCGACGCGGCGCCCAGCTTCTATGCGGTGGCCACGACCGGGCCGTTTCGCGACGTGATCAGCCATACCGACGACCTGATCCACAAGGTGGGCCTGGACCAGATCGTGCGCCTGATCGGTTCGCCCCAGGATCTGCAGTATCCGGAGGAGTATCGCGAGGCGGCGATCCGGCTGCGCAAGGACGCGGGGCTGTATGTGGAACTGCCGGGCACGGTGAAGGTCACCGACCAGACCCTGTTCGAGACCCGTGTCCGCCTGCCCGCGAACCTGGTCGAGGGCGATTACCGGGCGCGAATCTTCCTGTTGCGCGAGAAGTCGGTGATCGACGTCTTCGAGTCCTCGATCGAGGTCCGCAAGGTCGGGCTCGAGCGCTGGATCTACACGATGGCGCAGGAGCAGAGCGCGCTTTACGGCCTGCTGTCGATCCTGGTGGCGCTGAGCGCAGGCTGGATGGCGTCGACCTTCTTCCGGCTGGTATTCCGCTGATCTCCGCCGGCCCTGGCCAGCTATTCGTGCGGCGGCCAGAATAAAAGATATCACCCTGTGACAATCGTTACATCGGCGCGCAGCGCGACTCACTTATCAAGAAGGTGTCCCCGGGGCGGCTGGGCCGGGGCGCTGCTTCTCCGGACCGGCCGCCACTTGTGACTGTCACGTGTGTCTCTTGTTATACCTCTCAGACTGGGCGCCGGAATCTCTCTCCTCCGGCGCCCTCTTTTATTGGCCTGCCTATCGCGCGCGCTGGCCGAACAGGATCCGTTTCGCCTCGGCGTCGGTGGCGAGGTCGCGCTTGCGCTCCTGGCCCAGGCTCCAGCCCTTCTTGACCGCCGGGCGCGCCCACATGCGGTCGAGCCAGGCCTTCATGTGCGGGAACTGTGCGATGTCCTGCGCCTGCCGCTCCCAGCCCCAGGCCCAGGGCCAGATCGCCATGTCGGCGATCGAGTAGGGTCCGGCGACGAACTCGCGGTCGGCGAGGCGACGGTTCAGCACGCCGTAGAGCCGGTTGACCTCGTCGGTGTAGCGCCGCTTGGCGTAGTCGAGCACGACATCGGCGTAGTTCAGGAAATGATGCGCCTGCCCCGCCATCGGCCCGACCCCGGCGACCTGCCAGAACAGCCACTGGTCGATCTCGATCCGCTCGCGCTCGGTCGCGCCGTGGAATTGGCCGGACTTGCGGGCGAGATACTGCAGGATGGCGCCGGACTCGAAGATCGAGACCGGCGCGCCGTCCGGCCCCTCGGGGTCGACGATGGCGGGCATCCGGTTGTTTGGCGCGATGGCCAGGAACTCCGGCGTGAACTGCGCGCCGCGGCCGATATCGACCCACTTCACCTCGTAGGGCAGGCCCATCTCCTCGAGCGCGATCGAGATCTTGTAGCCGTTCGGCGTGGGCCAGTAGTAGAGGTCGATGGGCGCGGGCATGGGCAGCTCCTTCGCGGGTCGTCTTGGGGTCGGGTCCGGGGAAATGTAGCCGGATTTCCCCGGAGGCAAGCTTGGCGGGCCGGCACAGGCCGGGCGCCTAGAGTATGTCGTCGGGATTGCGTCCGGGACGCGACCTGTAGGTCGGCAGGCTCCAGCCGAAGGCGAGCGCCCCGCTGCGGACCCCGAAGGCGATCAGGAAACCCGCCCCGGCGGAGATCAGGCGCGGCAGGCCGCCGGCATCGGCCAGGACGAAGACGACGGCGCCCGCCATGACCGCCGAGATGTAGACTTCCCGGCGCAGCAGCACGGTGGGCTCGCCGGCAAGGACATCGCGCAGGATTCCGCCCAGCGTGCCGGTGAACATCCCCATCACGACCGCCACGACCGGCGAGCCGGTCAGCGCCAGGCCCTTGTGGGCACCGAAGATTCCATAGGCCGACAGCGCCAGGGCATCGAGCCACAGCAGCCAGCGATAGCGCGATTCCAGCAGATGGGCGGTGAAATAGACGCCGATGGCGGTGGCCGCGCAGATCAGCACAAAGCCATGCTGCTGGACCCAGAACACCGGCGCGTCGAGGATCAGGTCGCGGGCCGTGCCGCCGCCGATGCCGGTGACGGTGGCGAGGAACATGAACCCGATCATGTCGAGCTGCTTGCGCGAGGCGGCCAGGGCCCCCGTCGCCGCGAACAGGGCCACGCCCAGATAGTCGAGAAAGGCAACCGCAGACATGCCAGCCTGATAGACGATCCGGCGGGCCGGGAGAAGGGGGCGCGGACCCATCCGGGAAGACGGCCCCGGTTCTCCCTGGCGGTTTGCCGGTGTAGGATGGCGCCATGCCCGATCTCTCGCCCCTGGTGATGCGCCACGTCCTGCGCCTGTTCGCGCCGGAGGACCAGTTCGAGGCGGCGCGGCTGCTCCGTGACGATTGCTCCATGGGTAACTCGCCGGCGCTGTCCGAGCGCGTTCAATGCGCGGCGCTGAAGCTCAGCGAGGGCCGCATCGACAGGCTGTATGACGCGATCGCGCTGGCCCAGACCGACTGGCGCGACCTGCTGGTCGCGGCGGGCTTCGCCGAAGGTCCGAGGGCGCACCTGGCCTGGCCAGACTGACCCGCCGCCGATTTCCGATGCCGCGCGGCGCAAGCGCGGGCGATTGACCGATCCGCCGAAAAGGCGTATCTGCGGCGGACGTGGCGATTTGTCGGACCGGCTTGCGGGCCACGTAAAACAAACCGCTAAAGAGGTTGTGATCAGGGCTCCTGATCCGTCCGTTCCGGTCCCGCATTCGACGGAGGACCGGGCATCTCCCGGCAGACGCGCATGAACGACAGCAGCTACCGCCCGCGCACGCGGCTCGTGCATGAAGGCCAGCGGCGCAGCCGCTACGGCGAGACCTCCGAGGCGATCTTTCTGACCCAGGGCTTCGTCTATCCGGATGCCGAGGCCGCCGAGGCCCGGTTCAAGGGCGAACTGGCCGAGGGCGAGGAGGGCTTCATCTACGCCCGCTACGGCAACCCGACCGTGGCGATCTTCGAGGACCGAATTGCTGCGCTGGAGGGGGCCGAGGCGGCCTTCGCAACCGCCAGCGGCATGGCGGCGGTGCATGCGGCGCTGATGTGCCAGCTGAAGGCGGGCGATCACGTGGTGGCGGCCCGCGCCCTGTTCGGCTCGTGCCTCTATATCATCGAGACGCTCTGTCCGCGTTTCGGGATCGATATCACCCTGGTCGACGGCACCGACCTGGACCAGTGGCGCGCCGCCATGCGACCCGAGACCAGGGCCTGCTTCCTCGAGACACCCTCGAACCCGACGCTGGAGATCATCGACATCGCGGCCGTCGCCGGGATCGCCCATTCGGTCGGCGCGCGCCTGGTGGTCGACAACGTCTTCGCCACGCCCCTGTTCCAGCGCCCGCTGGCGCTGGGGGCGGATGTGGTCGTCTACTCGGCCACCAAGCATATCGACGGCCAGGGGCGGTGTCTGGGCGGCGTGGTGCTGGGCACCGAGAAATTCATCCGCGACGAGGTCGAGCCCTACGTCAAGCACACCGGCCCGGCGATGAGCCCGTTCAATGCCTGGGTGATGCTGAAGGGGCTGGAGACACTGGCGCTGCGCTGCCATGCCCAGACCGACAGCGCCGACGCGCTGGCGCGCTGGATGGCGGAAGCCGACGGGCTGGAGCGGGTCATCTATCCCGGCCTGCCGAACCACCCGCAGCACAACCTGGCGCTGGCGCAGATGGAGCGGCCGGGCACCATGCTGTCCTTTCAGGTGAAGGGCGGGCAGGCCGGCGCCTTCCGGTTTCTCAACGCGCTGAAACTGATTCGGATTTCCAACAATCTGGGCGATGCAAAGAGCCTGGTGACGCATCCGACCACGACGACCCACCAGCGGCTGAGCGAGGAGGCGCGGCTGCGCCTGGGGATCACTCCCGGCCTGGTGCGCCTCTCCGTCGGGCTCGAAGATCCCGAGGATCTGCGTCAGGATCTGGAGTCGGCGTTGACGAGGTTGTGACGGGGAAATTCACATGTTCGTAACGTCCCTTAACCTCGTATTAACCACGTTCGTTTGTTACTTCACCCGTGCCGGAGTATACTGGCGCGCCCCCCGCCAGTGGCGAATGCCGTTTCGGCGGCAGCTGTGAGGAAAAGAATGAACAAGATTGACCCGAAGGCTCTGCTCGAGGTCGAGGCGCAGCCGATCGAGCGCCCCAGCGCCTCGGAGGCGGAGGAGGCGGTGCGAACACTGCTGCGGTGGGCGGGCGACGATCCGAATCGCGAGGGGCTGCTGGATACTCCGGGCCGCGTGACCCGCGCCTATCGCCAGTGGTTCCGCGGTTACGAGGAGGACCCGGTCGCGATGCTGCAGCGGACCTTCGAGGAGGTCGAGGGATACGACGAGATGGTCGTGCTGCGCGACATCCGGTTCGAGAGCTATTGCGAGCATCACCTGGCCCCGATCATCGGCAAGGCCCATGTGGGCTATCTTCCGACCGACCGGGTGGTGGGAATCTCCAAGCTGGCGCGCCTGGTCGATGCCTATGCCAAGCGCTTGCAGGTGCAGGAGAAAATGACAGCCCAGATCGCCAACACCCTGATGGAGGTTCTGCAGCCCACCGGCGTCGCGGTCGTGCTGGAGGGCGAGCATCACTGCATGTCGACCCGCGGCGTCCACAAGCACGGCGTCAGCATGGTGACCTCGACCATGCTCGGCTCCTTCCGCGAGGATCACCGCACGCGGAAGGAATTCATGGATATCATCGGCAACCCGACCAACCGGATGTGATGACGGCCGGCAGGCCGATGCGTGGCACGCGCCGGTTTCGGGTGAGCGGGCGCTCGCCAATCCGGGTTCGGCGTCGCTCTGCGGATCGTCCTGCCGTTGCTTCGGCTGCAGCCATGAAGAGATCGCGTCCGGGTGTCGTCTGGCGATCCATCGAACTCAATCTCTCCGGGATCGCCTTGCGGTGGGACCGTTCCGGCAACAGCCCGGCCGGATTTGCTTTGCGGGCAAGTCATCGAAACTCGTAACCAGTTATTGCTTTCCGGAGACTGAAATGGACCGCTTCGAGGATATGCGTTGCTTCGTCCAGGTGGTGGACCGCGGCAGCGTCACCGGCGCGGCCGAGGCGCTGGGCGTGGCGCCATCGGCGGTCAGCCGCCGGCTGAAGGAGCTGGAAGCCCGGCTCGGCGCGCAGCTCCTGCAGCGCACCACTCGGCGGATGAGCGTCACCGAGGCCGGACGCGCCTACCATGCGCATTGCCAGCGCATCCTCGCCGACCTGGACGAGGCCGAGGCCGAGGTCTCGAGCCGCGCTTCCGCCCTCAACGGCACGCTGCGGGTGGCGGCGCCGGTGTCGTTCGGGGCGGTGCATCTGACGCCGCTCTTGATCGACTTCATGCGCGATCAGCCGGGCGTGACGCTGGACGTGGACTTCTCCGACCGCATCGTCGACCTGGTCGCCGAGGGATTCGACCTGGCGGTGCGGATCGGCGCCCTCAGGGATTCATCGCTGATTGCGCGCAAGCTGGCCGATGTGCACAGCGTGGTCTGCGTGGCGCCGTCGCTGCTGGCGGCGCGCGGCGTCCCGAGCCATCCGGACGAACTCCGCGGCTGGCCGGCGCTTTGCTACACCGGCAGCGAGCGGCCGGACCTGTGGCGCTACCGGTCTCCGGAAGGCGCCGAGGGAACCGTCCGGCTGCAGCCGCGGCTGCTGTCGGGGGACGGCGGGCTGCTGCGGGACGCGGCGATCATGGGCGAGGGTGTGACGATGCAGCCGAGCTTCGTGGTCCACAAAGCCGTCGAGAGTGGCGAGCTGGTGCCGGTTCTGCGCGACTTCGACTGGCCGGAACTGGCGATCTACGCGGTCTATCCCCACACCCGGCACCTGTCGGCCCGGGCGCGGGCCTTCATCAACTTCCTCCAGCGACGGATCGGGCCGCGGCCGCACTGGGAGGAATTCCTCCACAGCGAATAGGCTTGGGCAGGATCACTCGGTGGGCGGGGCAGGTTTCGAGAAGCCGCTGCGCGCCGGGACCGACTTGAACAGCCCCGCTGGCCGCTCGGTCCCCAGCACGCGGGTCGCCGGCTTGCTGGCGAATTCGGTGACCGGCCCCTCCTCGAACCAGTCCAGCACCGCCCGGAACCAGATCGGCGGCATGATGTGGCCGCCGGTGTGCAGCATCAGGTCCAGGCCGCCGCCGGGGCTGCAATCCGCCCAGCTGCGCCGCGCGAACTCGTAGAAGGCGCGGTCCTCGGAGGGGTCGGAATCGCGGCAGCCGTTGCTGCGCGCCATCATGTCCAGGGTCTCGGCCAGCGCCGGCAGCGGGTTGCCGCCCGAGAAGACCGGCTGGCTGCCCAATGGCACCACGGTGTCGGCGAGGCCGTGGGAGTGGAGCAGCCGCACGGGCCGCGCGCAACGCTCGGGCAGGCGCCCCAGGTAGCCTGCCGCATGGACCGCGAAGGCGGCGCCCAGGTCGGGTTTGTGGCAGGCGATCTCCCAGGTCAGGAAACCGCCCCGCGACTGGCCGGCGATCAGGATGCGGTTGCGGTCGATCGGGAAGCGCTGCGCCACGTTCTCGACCACCCGGCCGAGAAAGGCGAATTCATCCCGCACCGGCTCGCGGTCGGACCTGAGCGCCCATCCCGTGTCGCGCAGATAGCCGTAATAGACGATGTCGCGGGCCTCCGGCACCACCAGCGCATAGCCGCGCGCGACCACCGTCTCCTGGAAGATCGGATGGTCGGTGATCGAGATGCTGTGGCCGCCCGAGCCGTAGAGATACATCAGCACCGGGAAGGGCCCGTCGCCCTCGGGCACCAGAACCCGGTAGCTGCCGCCATAGACCTCGCAGGGCTTGTCGAAGCCGATATAGTCGCAGACCGCCGCCTGCGCCGGGGCGGCGAGCATCGGCCCCGCCAGCGCGAGACAGACCGCGAGCGCCTTCGTCAGCTTGGATTTCATGGGCCTGGCCCTCCCCCTGCGGCGGCATCCCTCGCCCGCAGTATAGGCCGAACCGCGCCCGCTGCACAGACCGCCGTCGCGCCGGGCGCCCGGTCAGCCCCGCCGCAGCAGCAGGCTGGCCCATTCGCCGAGGTCGATCCGGTCCTGCCGCCGGAAGCCGTGGCCGGCATAGACCGTCTCGACCCCGCGCGCCTGGGCACGCAGCAGCCCGGACAGGATCACCGCGGCGCCGGGGCCTGTGTGCCGCGCCATGTCGGGCGCCAGCCGCTTCAGGGGCGCGGCCAGGATATTGGCGAAGATCAGGTCATAGGGCGCGCGGGCGCGGACCAGGTCGCTGTGGAAGCCCGCGGCCCGCCCGGTCGTGACCAGCCCCTGCAGATGGTTCGCCCGGGCATTCTCGGCCGCGGTCCAGCTGGCGACCGGGTCGATATCGGTGGCGACGCAGGGCACCCGCCACAGCTTCGCCGCGGCCATCGCCAGCACCCCGGTGCCGCAGCCGATATCGGCCACCCGCCGCGGCCTGACGCCGGTGCGCGCCAGCCGCTCCAGCAGCAAGAGGCAGCCCCGGGTGGTGCCGTGGTGCCCGGTGCCGAAGGCCATCGCCGCCTCGATCCGGAGACCCAGCCGGTTGACCCCGATCCGGTGGGCGTCATGGGCGCCGTAGAGGATGAATCGCCCGGCCTCGACCGGGGTCAGCTCGCGCCGGACCTGGGCCACCCAGTCGGTGTCGTCGACCCGGCTGACCGCGAAGGGCCGCGCGCCGTGGATGGTGGCCAGCAGCGCCAGCCCGGCCTCGTCGGGGCGCTCGAGGAAATGCCCTCCAACCTCGCGCCGGCCGGTGCCGTCCTCGATCTCCAGCACGCCGACGGCGACCGGAGAGGGGTCGAGCGCCTCCATGGCGTCGGCCAGCCGCTCGGCCGCCGCCTGGGTGTCGAGGGTCGTGAGGGCCGTCCAGGTCGCCATGGTTTTCCCCGGAGATTCGCTGCGAGGGGTGCCTACACCAGGGCCGGGAGAATGGCGACGGGAAAATCCGTCTCAGGGGCTTCTCAAGGTTGAGAAGGGTGGTAAGTTATTGATTTAAAAGGATAACGAAAAAACAGATGCTGTGAGAGCGCTTTGAGATAGCGCTCGGTGCCCGCATTCCGCCGCGGTTCGCAGGGCACAGGGATCGGTTGGCACCCATCCTACGGGTGGTCGCCGGGGAAGGGGACGCCCACTGCGCGCGGAAAGGCGGAAATGCCGCTCCGTCGCCGAGTGTTACTCCGGCTGCGGCACCGTCAAGGGCTCGCCCGACTTGCCGACCTGGAAGAGAACGAAACGGGCGCCCTCGGAGGAGCTGGCATTGCGGCCGATCATCGGCTGGTTCGGCAGTTCGTGCACAGCCTCGCCGGCGGCGACCCGCAACGGTGGCTGGCCGTCGATGTTGATCTCGATCTCGCCTTCCAGAACGTAGAGGAAGACATGGCCGGGGTGGAGGTGGCGTTCGGTTACGAAGCCCGGGCCGACATCGACGACCGCCATATTGGCCTCGAGCCCGTCGAAGCCTTGCAACTCGGTCTTCAGCAACGGTGTGGTGGATTCGTCGCCGCGCGCGGCCAGGGACGCCAGGACTGTGGCTGACACCAGGGCGGCAGACAACAGGACCGTCGACATACGCATAATTGTTCTCCCCATTAGGTAACGCTCGGTGATCCTGGAGCGAGTTTAGTCCACGGCGGCGCGGCAGACAACATTGCGGGCGCCCCCCGGGACGCCACCGCTGCCCGGGCGTTGCGGCCGGTCAGTGGTCGACGAAGAACTTGTTCACGATGCGCCACTGTCCGTCGATCTTGGCCATCTGGAATTCGTCCAGGAACACGCCGCCGAAATCGAACACCACGCCGGCGGCGACCTCGCTGAAGATGTTCACCGACAGGATCCTGCCCTCGCCGAGCTTCAGGGGCGTCGTATCGGGGCTGGTCCAGCGGTCGATCACTTCGGGGATCGGGGTGGAGGACAGCACGCGCTTGCCGCCCTCGCCCTTGCGGTAGCCCATCAGGTTCGCGACCTCGACCGCGAAGGCGCGCTCCAGCCGCGCGCGGTCCTTGGTCTTGTAGCCCTCGTAGTAGTCGGTGACGGTGGCCTCGATCGCCTCGTAGTCGGTCATTCGCGCCGCTCCTGTGCTCTGTGCCACGCCTTCCGGGGGGTAGCCTGGGCCAGCGCCCCCTCCCCAACCCTCCCCCCAGCGGGGGGAGGGAGCGCGCCGCGTGGCGGGTGGCGCCACCTTTCGCAGCGGGACTTGTGCCTGCCGCTCAGGCCCCCACCCCCACCGGGCAGGTCACCCCCACGCCGCCGCCGCCGCAGTAGCCGCCGGGGTTCTTTGCCAGGTACTGCTGGTGGTAGTCCTCGGCGAAGTAGAATTCGGGCGCGGGAAGGATCTCGGTGGTGATCTTGCGGTGGCCCGCAGCGGTCAGGCGCACCTGGTACATCTCGCGGGTCTCCTCGGCCAGCCGGGCCTGCTCGGGGCCATAGGTGTAGATGCCGGACCGGTACTGGGTGCCCACATCGTTGCCCTGCCGCATGCCCTGGGTGGGGTCGTGGTTCTCCCAGAACACCCGCAGCAGGTCGCCGTAGCCGATCTTTGCCGGGTCGTAGGCCAGGCGCACCACCTCGTTCTGGCCGGTGCGCCACGAGCAGACCTCCTGGTAGGTCGGGTTGGGGGTCGATCCGCCGGCATAGCCGACCATGGTCACCCAGACCCCGGGCAGCGTCCAGAACCGCCGCTCGACCCCCCAGAAGCAGCCCATGCCGAACATCGCCATCTCGGTGCCCTCGGGATAGGGACCGGCCAGCGGGTTGCCGTTGACGAAGTGGAACTCCGCCGTCGGCATCGGGGTATCGCGCCCCGGCAGGGTGTTGCCTGCATCTGGCATTTCCGTTTTCCTGCGCAACAATCCGAACATCTCCGGCCCCTCCTCTGGATGCGTGCCATCAGGAACTATGGCGCGGATCGCCGCGGTAGCAAGATCGCTGGTGCGGGATTCCGCCGCGCACCGGCGAAATACCGCGAACATGTCAAGAACAAATCCTTTCCACCGCCAGCGCGCCCGGCTATTGTCACACCCATGGCCGGGATGGATTTCGAGGAAAGCGCCGCCTTCGAGGCGTGGGAGCAGAAGCCGCTGTCGCAGCGCGCGCGGCCGGCGGCGGCGTATCTGGACGAACTCAATCCGGTGCAGCGCGCGGCGGTCGAGGCGCTGGACGGCCCGGTTCTGGTGCTGGCGGGTGCGGGCACCGGCAAGACCCGGGTGCTGACCACGCGGCTGGCGCATCTGGTGCACAGCCAGCGCGCCTTCCCCAGCCAGATCCTGGCGGTGACATTCACCAACAAGGCCGCCCGCGAGATGAAGGAGCGGATCGGCGAGCTGGTGGGCCAGGCGGTCGAGGGCATGCCGTGGCTGGGCACCTTCCATTCGATCTGCGTCAAGATCCTGCGCCGCCATGCGGAACTGGCGGGACTGAAATCGAGCTTCACGATCCTCGACACCGACGACCAGATCCGGCTGATCAAGCAGATCCTGACGGCCGAGAACATCGACGACAAGCGCTGGCCGGCGCGGATGTTCGCCGCGATGGTCGACCGATGGAAGAACCGCGCCCAGGGGCCGGGCCGCGTGCCGGCCGAGGAATGCGGCTTCGCGGGCGGGCGCGGGGCCGAGATCTATACCCTGTACCAGGACCGGCTGAAGACCCTGAACGCGGTCGATTTCGGCGACCTGATCCTGCACGTG
>DATHZU010000380.1:0-9526 GCA_035458445.1 Thermohalobaculum sp.
CCCGCGAGCTAGTCCGACTCACGAATACATCGGTCGAGATTGTTGCCGTCGATTCAACGGCTTTTCCGCGGACGCCCCGCCGCATCGGGCAGCGCGGCCCGCAGCCGCTCCCAGCCCTGATCGGAGGTGGCGTCCAGGGCCACATAGCGCAGGCAGCCGAGGAACCGCTCGCGGACGGCCGCATCGACATTGGCCGCACCGACGAACTCGTCCAGCGCCGCCCCGGCGAGCGCCCGGAACCCGTCGTCGTCCATCTCGCTCCGCGCCGCCCCGATCACCTGCGAGCCCGCGGGCATCTGCCCGTCCTCCATCCGGTGGTACAGCGCCGGGATCAGCTTTCTGCGCGCCAGATCGCCGGTCGCCCCGAAGACGACCAGATCGAAGGGCTCGACAGGGACAACGCGCGCGACCATCGCAATGGCTCCTAGTTGAGGCTCGGCAGCTCGTTTCGGCGGGGCAGGTCGGCTCCGCGACGGCCGCAAGTCAATGCCGCAGCGGTGGCGGCGAAGCGAAGCATCCTTTCTAGTTCCGCTACGCTCAGCGATGCCAGCCTTGAATGCGTTGTGTTCCCGGTCTCGGCCAGAGCTGTGACCAGCGCCGCCTGGAACGTGTCACCCGCCCCGACCGTATCGGCGACCATCACGGGCACGCCCGGGATCGCGATGCGTCCAGACGGAGTGAGCGCCAGCGCCCCGTCCGGCCCCAGGGTGACGACAACGACCGCCGCACCCGAGCCGAGCCACCGCGCCGCAGCTTCGTCCAGATCTTGGCCGGGATAGAGCAGTGCGAGATCCTCGGAGCTGACCTTGACCAGATCGGCCGTCGCCGCGAAGGCGTCTATCCGCTTTCGCCAGACGTCGAGATCGGGCTCGATGGTCGGGCGTACATTGGGGTCGAGCGTGACCAGGCGCCGCCGCGCCTCGCGCCGAGCCAGGCCCAGCAAGGTTCCGCCCACCGGCTCGACGACCAGCGAATAGGAACCGAAGTGCAAGCCCCAAACCTCCGGATCGAGCTCCGGCACGTCGTCCGGATCGAGCGCCCGGTCGGCCGCGCCGGAACCGTAGAAGGTATAGGCCGGCCCGCCGTCGGGTCCGACATCGACGAGGCTGAGGGTCGTGGGCCGGTTCGTGCGCACCAGAAGGCTGGTCTCCACCCCCTCCCCAGCGAGAGCGGCAACGAGCCGCCCGCCCAGAGGGTCGGTCGACATGCCGGTGAGCAGCGCGGCACGCTGGCCGAGCCGCGCCAGCCCGACGGCGACGTTGAAGGGCGAGCCGCCAATACGGGCATCGAAGGAAAGGCCGTCCGGCCCCTCCCCCGCGAAAAGGTCGAACAATGCCTCGCCGCAGACCACGAACATCAGGTCATCTGCGCGCCGGCCTTGAAGTTGTCGGTGGCGAAGGTGGCGTCGGCCACGTCGGCCGGCTCGAACGGCGTGTCGAGCGCAATCACCAGCACGCCGGCCTCGCGAGCCTGGGTCACGACCGGCGCCAGAGCGCGGCTGTCGGCAGGCGTGATCAGAATGCCCTTGGCCCCGCCGGTTATGCACGACTCAACGGCGGCGACCTGGGTCTCGACGTCTCCGTCGATCTTTCCGGCATAGGTCGACAGCGAGATGCCATTCTCGGCCGCAGCGGCCGCGGCGCCTTCCTTCATCTTCACGAAGAAGGGGTTGGTGTCGGTCTTGGTGATCAGGCAGGCAGCGATATCCGCAGCGCTGGCTGGGATGGCAGCGGCAGTCGCCGCAAGAATGGTGGATGCAAAAAGGGCCTTCTTGAGCAACATTTCAGTCTCCTCCCATGGCTCACTGGTCAGCGTCGCGTTTCCCGGCACACCCACTGCGAAGAGAAGCGCCTCACCGCCCGGATACGCTTGGAGAAACGATTCGTCAATAAATAAATCACATTGATTTGTTTATTTACCCCAGCTATGGTTCCAGCCACGGCCACCAGGCGCAGACGACCCCGACTCGGGAGGACCGAATTCAATGAGAGGCGGCGACACAAGCGGGCTCCGGGCGTATAATGAGCGCCTCATAATCAGCTCGATCCGTCAGAACGGTGCCCAGTCGAAGGCGGAGATCGCGCGCGCGACCGGTCTCAGCGGACAGGCCGCATCCGTGATCGTCAACGCGCTGCTGAACGAGGGCATCCTGCTCAAGCAGGATAAGGTGCGCGGCGGGGTGGGCCAGCCCTATACACCCATCGCCCTCAACCCGGCCGGCGCCTATTCCCTTGGCATCAAGATCGGCCGGCGCAGTACCGAGGCAATCCTCGTCGACTTCAACGGAAACACGGTCGCGGCGCGCGAGACAACCTACCCTGCGCCGCTGAGCGAGATGGTGATGCCGACGGCGGTCACGCACGCCCGGGAGCTCCTGTCCGTCCTCGGCCCACGCAATCCTGACCGGATCGCCGGCGTCGGGGTGGCGATGCCGGGCGAGCTCCACGAATGGTCGGTCGAATTGGGGTTGCCGCCGGGCGCCCTCGACGGTTGGCGCGGTATCGATGTGGCTGGAGAGCTGGAAGCGGCGCTGGACCTTCCGGTAACGCTCTACAACGACGCCAGCGCCGCCTGCGCCGCCGAGATGGCGGCGGGCGGAAGTATCATCTGCAACAGCGCGTTGTATATCTATCTGGGCACCTTCATCGGCGGTGGAATGGTGATCAACGGTCAGCTTTATCGCGGCGACCAGCTCAATGCCGCGGTGATCGGGCCAATGCCGATGGAGTCGCACGACGAGGATGGGCGGCCCCAGCAGCTCATTCGCTTCGCCTCCGTCATCCAACTCGAGCAGGCGCTGGATGCTGCCGGGCTGGACGGGCGCGCCATCATCTCGGGCTCGAAGGGTCCGGACGATTCAGCGCAGGCGGTCTTCCTGCGCTGGACCGAAGTTGCAGCCGCCAGCCTCGCGCGCGCGACCGTTGCGGCCGCCAGCATCATCGACTTCGAGCGTGTCGTCATTGACGGCCTGCTCTCGCCCGGCTGGCGCGATCACCTGATCGTGGCACTCAGGCAGAAAATCGAAGGCTTCAATCGAGCCGGCCTGTCGCCGTTCGAGATCGTCGCCGGATCGATCGGGCCGCGCGCGCGCGTCTTGGGCGCCGCGCTCCTGCCGTTGCACATGCAGTTTTCACCAGACACCGAACTCCTGGCGCGGTCGCCGACCGCATTTCGCCACTCCGTCGAAACGCAGTAGGGACCGAATGCCGGACCGGCCAAGATGATCACGTCACGAACAATCAGCCTGCATGCACTCGCCCGGATCGGAATGCAGCCGGAAAGTGATCGACCTCGTTCACCCGCAGGATCGACGCGCGTGAATTCCACAGGCACTTGCAGGGCGCCTTGTTGGCCACGCTGGCTCGGCCCGGGCCGTTGCGGCGGACACGGCGCATGACCGGGCAATCGCTCCGGGCGGGAGCGCCCTTCCCCCTCGGCGCCAGCCATGACGGCGAAGGCGTCAACTTCGCCGTCTTTTCCGAGCACGCGAGCCGGATCGAGCTCTGCCTGTTCTCCGCCGACGGCCTGACCGAGACCGCCCGCCTGCCACTGCGCGAGCGGTCGGGCCCGGTCTGGCACGGCTACCTGCCTGGTCTGGGCGCCGGAGCGCTCTACGGCTACCGCGCGCACGGGCCGTACGCGCCGGAACAGGGGCACAGGTTCAACCACCACAAGCTATTGATCGATCCCTATGCGCGGCGCTTCGCCGGGCGCTGGCGGCTGCACGACGCTCTGTTCGGCTACGACCGGAACGCGGCAGGCGATGATCTTTCGTTCAGCACCCTGGACAGCGCACCCTATACGCCGCGAGCCGTGGTAACCGCACCGGGCTCGGACCGCTCCCGGGATACCCGGCCGCGACGCAACCCCAGCGAGACGGTGATCTACGAGGCGCATGCCAAGGGGCTGACGCGGCTCTTCCCGGGCCTGCCGGACGACATCCGCGGCACCTATGACGCGCTCGCGAGCGGCCCGGTCATCGAGCACCTGATCCGGCTGGGCATCAACGCGGTCGAACTCATGCCGGTGCAGGCATTCGTGGACGAGCCGTTCCTCCACGCGAGGGGGCTGACCAACTATTGGGGCTACAACACCATCGGGTTCTTCGCGCTCGAGCCGCGCTATGCCGGGCCCTCGGGCGAGGCCGGGTTCCGCCACATGGTCCGGCGGTTGCACGCTGCCGGGATCGAGGTCATCCTCGACGTCGCCTACAACCACACGGCCGAGGGCGACCGGTTGGGGCCTACCCTCTCGTTCCGCGGTCTCGACAACGCATCCTACTACCGCCTCGACCCCGGCCAGCCGCGCGACTACGTGAATGACACCGGTTGCGGCAACACGCTGGACCTGTCGCATCCCTTCGTCCTGAGGATGGTCATGGACAGCCTGCGCTATTGGGTGACCGAGATGGCGATCGACGGTTTCCGCTTCGACCTCGGCACCGTGCTCGGGCGCGAGGATCATGGCTTCTCCGCGCACAGCGGCTTCTTCGACGCGATCCGCCAGGACCCAGTGCTCGCGGGGACGCGGCTGATCGCCGAGCCCTGGGATGTCGGGCCGGGCGGCTACCGCCTCGGCGAGTTTCCGCCCGAGTTCAGCGAGTGGAACGACGGCTATCGCGACTCGGTCCGCCGCTTCTGGCGTGGTACTCCGCATGCAGCGCAGGATCTGGCCGGGCGGCTGCTCGGCTCGGCCAGCAAGTTCGACCGGCCCGGGCGCGGGCCACAGGCTTCGGTCAACATGGTCACCGCCCATGATGGCTTCACGCTGGCCGACCTGACCAGCTATGAGCACAAGCGCAACCACGCCAATGGCGAGGACAACAACGACGGCCACGATGCCAACCACAGCGACAATTGCGGCGCCGAGGGCCCAACCGACGACGCGGACGTGCTGGCGCGACGGCGGCGGCGGCGAATGAACCTGCTGGCCACGCTGTTCCTGTCGCAGGGCACGCCGATGCTGCGGGCGGGCGACGAGGTCGGACATTCGCAGGGCGGCAACAACAACGCCTATTGCCAGGACAACGCGACGACCTGGATCGACTGGCAGAACGGCGATGCCGAACTTCTGGCCTTCACCTGCCGGCTGACCGCATTCCGGCGGGCGAATCCCGTGCTGCGCCAGACGCGCTTCCTGCACGGCCGAAACCGCGCGGCTGACGGGCTCGCCGACGTGTCGTGGCGCCGCTTCGACGGCGGCGCGATGAACTGGCGCGATCCGGGGTTGCAGGGGTTCTGCCTCGTCCTGCGCGGCTCGGCCGAAGCGCCGGACTACGCCGAGACCTGCGACGCCGTCTTCATCGCCATCAACGCCAGCGACAGGGTCGAGGCCGCCGTGCTGCCCGATCCGGGCGAGGGGCGGATCTGGCAGCGCGAGATCGATACTGCGGCGCCGGTGGGGCCGGGAGCCACCTGCTCCCCAGGCGGGGCACAGACAATCGAGGCGCATTCGGTGGTTGCCTTCTCGCTCACCAGTACGGCAGGCGCATGATGGCTGGCCGCGACTCCATATCCCGCCTCGCCGCCCGGATGGGCGTGTTCCGCGGCTACCGGGACTTCCGCAAGATCCAGCGGCGGACAGGCGCCGCGACCGACCGCGCCTTGTTGGCGGCTATTGGAGTTTCGGTTACCACCCGCGGTGACGCCGAGGCGCGGCTGCGCACCCTCGACGCCGAAGACGCAGCCCGCACCGGCCCGCGCGAGGTGATCCTGAGCGCAGATGCCGGCGGGCGGGTCGTGCTGCGCCGCCCGGCCGGCTGGGCGCTCTGTCTCGAGGGCGAGACGAAGCCCGCGGCGACGGGCGGGGGCGACCTTTCGGTCGACATACCGCCACTGCCGCCCGGCGTTCACCGGCTCACCCTGGAGGGGCTTGCCGGCCCGGAGACCGTCTGGCTGATCGCCGCACCGGCATCGGCCCCGTCCTTGGCCGAATGCTCGGGCGCCGCCAAGGCATGGGGCCTGACCGGGGCGCTCTATGGCTTTAGCTCCGGCCGGAATGCGGGGCTCGGCGACTATCGTGACCTCGGCGACATGGCGATGGCGGCTGCCCGGCACGGCGCGGCCTTTCTGGGGATCAACCCTGTCCATGCCCTCGGCGCCGCCGCGCCCGACGGGATGATCAGCCCCTATTCGCCGACCCATCGCGGGTTTCTGAACCCCTGGCACATCGCCCTCGATGGCCTCGCCCCCTATTGCGGCGAAGCTCGTGCAGCCGCTGGCAATTGCGTTCCTGCGTCCGGGTCGGTGGACTACACCGCCGCAGCCGCGGTGCGGGACCCGGCACTTGCGGCGGCGTTTGCCGGGTTCGCCGCCCTGCCCCCAGAGAACCCCATCCGACGTCGGTTCGATGCATTCGCGGCCGAGCGGGGCGCCGGTTTGCAGACCTTCGCGCGCTTCGAGGCACTGAGTCTGCGCCATGGCGGCGATTGGCGCGCCTGGCCGGCGGCCTTGCGCGACCAGAGTGGCACCGCCGTCGCCGAATTTGCCCGCGCCGCGCCAGCGGAGATCCTGTTCCATGCCTGGCTGCAATGGGTCGCGCATGATCAGCTTCTGTCGGCGCAACGGACGGCGAAGGCATCGGGGATGGGTCTCGGGCTCTATCTCGACCTGGCCGTTGGTGCGCGCCCGGGCGGGGCGGAAACCTGGATGGACCCGGGCGGGCATATCACTGGCGCCACGCTCGGCGCGCCGCCCGATGCCTTTGGCGATATCGGGCAGAACTGGGGCCTGGCACCGCTCTCGCCACACGGGCTGACAACCTCCGGTTATCGCCCCTTCATCGAGCTCCTGCGCGGTGTCATGCGCTATGCCGGGGTGATCCGCATCGACCACGTGCTGGGGCTCATGCGCTGTTTCTGGGTCCCGGACGACGGCGCGCCCGGCGGCTATGTGCGCTATCCGCTCGAGGGGCTGCTTGCCGTTATCGCCATCGAGGCGCGCAGGCACGGCGTGCTGGTCGTCGGCGAGGACCTCGGGCTGGTTCCCCGCGGATTCCGGAACCGGCTCGCCCGGGCCGGGCTTTACGGCGTCGAGGTCACGCAGTTCATGCGCGGGACCGCGGGCGGGCTGCCGGCGCCAGCCGAGCTGAGGCCGCGCAGCATGGCGAGTTTCGGCAACCACGACACGCCGACGGTCGACGGATTCTTCGCAGGCCGTGATCTGGACTGGAACCTGCGCCTCGGCCGGATGACCGCGGCCCAGCACGATGCCCAGCGCCGGGAGCGGGAGCACCTGGCGGCACAGCTCGGCGCACCTGCCACCAAGCGCCGCCTCCGCATCCACTCAGACCTCGCAGCCTCGACCGCCGAACTGGTGGCGGTGCAGCTCGACGACCTCACCGGCGCCGTCGAGCAGCAGAACCTTCCCGGCACGGTTCACGAGCACCCGAACTGGCGCCGCCGCTCGGCAATCTCGGTCGAGGCAGCCGCCAACGCGCCCGGCCTGCGGGAAATCGGTGCGATCATGAGACGGGCCGGACGGGGCAGCGGCTCCGGCGCCCCGGACGGATAGGCAATCGCCTTGGCCCGTCCCCAATGCATGGACGGGCCGCGGCCGCTGGCATATCACTGCGCCCCGAGTCGCGTGGCGTGACCGCAGGCAGGTAACACGAGAGCAGAAAAAATGAACGCATTCACTCCAAAGGGCGACCTCGCCGGCGCCATCGCCTGGCATCTCGCACATTCGGTCGGCAAGACCCCGGCGGCGGCGCAGACCTCCGACTGGCGCATCGCGCTGACCCGCGCGGTGCGCGACCGGCTGGTGGCACCATGGTTCGAGGCGACCCGGCGCACCTACGAGGCCGACCGCAAGCGGGTCTACTACCTGTCGATGGAGTTCCTGCTGGGGCGCCTGCTCGAGGACGCGGTCGTCAATCTCGGGCTCGGCGAGGAAGCCGCCGAGGCGTTGGCCGCCTATGGCGTCGACTACCGCGCCGTGCTGCTGGACGAGCCGGACGCGGCGCTGGGCAATGGCGGCCTCGGCCGGCTGGCGGCGTGCTTCCTCGACTCGCTGTCCAGTCTCGGCATCCCGGCCTATGGCTACGGCATCCGCTATGCCCACGGCCTGTTCCGCCAGCGCTTCGAGGATGGCGTGCAGGTCGAGGCCGCCGAGGACTGGCTGTCGCAGGCGCATCCCTGGGAGTTCGAGCGCCCGGAATGCGCCTATGACATCGGGTTTGGCGGCACCACCGGCGGAAACGGGGGGTGGCGCCCCGACACCGTCGTCTCGGCGCGCGCCTACGATACGCCCGTGCCGGGCTGGCAGGGCCGCTGGACCAACACGCTGAGGCTGTGGTCGGCCCGCGCCACGCGCGCCTTCGATCTCGAGCCCTTCAACCGGGGCGACTACATGGCGGCGGCGGCGCCGGAGGTCTTCGCCGAGACCATCTCGCGCGTGCTCTACCCCGACGACAGCACACAGATCGGCAAGGAATTGCGGCTCAAGCAGGAATACTTCTTCACCTCGGCCTCGCTGCAGGACCTTCTGCGCCGCTTCCACGCCGGAAACCGCGATCTGCGCGCCCTGCCCGCCAAGGTCGCGATCCAGATGAACGACACCCACCCCGCGATCGCCGGGCCCGAGCTGGTCCGGCTACTGGTCGACGGCCATGGGTTCGGGTTCGAGGAAGCCTTCGACATTGCCCGGGGATGCCTGCACTACACCAACCACACCCTGATGCCCGAGGCGCTGGAGCGCTGGCCGGTCGGGCTGATGCGCGAGGTCCTGCCGCGGCACCTGCAGATCATCGAGCGGATCGACGATCTGCACGCGCGTCGGGCGCACGCCGCCGGCCGGCGGCGGCCCGACAGCCTGCGCATCGTCGAGCCCGGCGGCTCGGTCCGGATGGGCGAGCTCGCCTTCGTCTCGGCTCGCAAGGTCAACGGCGTCTCGGCGCTGCACACGGATCTGATGAAGAAGACGGTCTTCGCCGACCTGCACCGTCTGCACCCGGACCGGATCGTCAACCAGACCAACGGCGTCACGCCGCGCCGCTGGCTGTATACCTGCAACCCGGGCCTCCGGGGCCTGCTGAACGAAGCACTCGGGGACGGCTGGGTGACCGATCTCGAACGCCTCGAAGGCCTCGCGCCGCTGGCGGACGATGCCGGTTTCCGCGCCCGTTTCCGCGCCGTCAAGCAGGCCAACAAGGATCGGCTGATCGCGTGGCTCTCGGCAACGCAGGGCATCGAGGTGCCCGGCACGGCGATGTTCGACATCCAGATCAAGCGCATCCACGAATACAAGCGCCAGCTGATGAACATCCTCGAGGCGGCCGCCCACGCCAACGCGATCCGCCGCGATCCGGATGCCGACTGGACGCCCCGGGTGAAGTTCTTCGGCGGCAAGGCGGCGCCGGCCTACACCACGGCGAAGCAGATCATCCGGCTGATCAACGACATCGGCAGCAAGATCAATTCCGACCCGGTGATCGGCGACCGGCTGAAGATCGTCTATCCCGAGAACTACAACGTGACGATGGCCGAGCTGCTGATCCCCGCCGCCGACCTCTCCGCGCAGATATCCAC
>DATHZU010000381.1:0-5458 GCA_035458445.1 Thermohalobaculum sp.
GGCGGGTGGTCAGCTGCGGGTCGTCGGCGATGGCGGTGCCGACGCCGACGATCACCGCGTCCACATTCGCGCGGATCCGGTGCAGGTGGCACAAGGCCTCGTGGCCGTTGATGTACTTCGACGCGCCGGTGGGCGTGGCGATGCGTCCGTCCAGCGACTGGCCGAGTTGTCCGATGACATAGGAGTCACCGCCCCGATGGCGCGTCAGGCGCATCAGCGCGGTGTCCGCTTCGTATTCCAGGGCGCGCGATCTGGCTGCCGCGGGACTTGCTTCGATGAACACTGGATTATCTCCCTCAAACCCGCATCGCGGCGATCTGCGGTGCGCCGCGGCCGTCCGCGCCGCCGATCTGCGCCGCCCCCGGCGCCGGAACCCGGGCCGCCGGCTGGGCGCGCCAGGGCATGCCCTTGAACCAGGATACCACGTAGGCGACCGCGATGAGCACCGCGAAGCCGGAAAGGTTCACCGCCGCCCAGGTCCAGGCGTCGCGGCCGATCATATCCAGAACCCAGCCGTTCAGCCGCGCCAGCGGGATCGAGACCATGAACACCGCCAGCGACTGGGTGCCAACCTTGCGGATCACCGGCACCGCCGCACGGACGAAATCGCCGGCCAGCCAGTTCCGCAGCCGGGTTCCCAGCAACGCCCAGACCAGCACGATCACCGCCGCCAGATGGATCAGCTGGATCAGGCCGATGCGGTTTCCGTGGACAATGGGGATGTTGTTGAAGAACCACGCGTCCAGCGCCGGGCTCAGGGCCTTGATCCCGTCGATGTAGGTATAGGGCACCGACACCAGCACCACCGCGCCGGCCAGCACCACCAGCCAGCGGGGCAGGGCGGCGCGGGGGCGGAACCCCTCGCGCAGGAAAACGCCGCCGGGCCCGACGGACGCCCAGGCCAGATAGGCCACCGCGAGGAAATGCAGGTACCGCGCGCCGCCCAGCCAGCTCTTCCACCAGACCGGCTCGGTCGCCGCGCGGGTGTCGCGGATCCATTCGGCCAGCGCCCATTCCTGCGGAATGTAGAACCCCTGATGGATCTTGAACCAGGCGAAGGGCAGCACCACCACCAGATAGGCCGCGGCCAGGATCACCAGCCAGCGCCTGACCGGCGGCGCGGGCAGCCAGCCCAGGCCGAAGGCAAAGCCGGTGAAGAACACCAGTTGCCAGGCGAAGGGGTTGAAGAACCAGGTGTTCTCGCCAAAGGGATTGGCCGGCAGGTTCATCCAGGCCAGCGCCTCGCCGAGGCCGAGCAGCGTCGATTGCCAGGGCGCCGGATCGGACTCGGGCTCGAACATCGACGCATAGCCCGCCAGGTTCGATGCCAGCCATACCGCCAGAACCGCGCCGAAGACAGCCCAGCGCCCGCCCAGCCGGTGGCACAGCATGACGGCCGGTATCATGGCCAGGATCACCAGATACATCGGCAGGATGTCGAACATCCCCGGCACATAGGTCAGCGTCATCAGCCCCAGCACGGCCTCGCCGGTCTGGGTGAAGAACGGCACCACATAGGGCTCGTGGACGTATTTCTTGCCCTCGAGCCCGATGCCGAAATGGTCGATGGCGAAGGCCAGCATCGCGGTGGCGAGGAAGATGCCGATATGCGCCCAGTAGACCTGCCAGACCCGGAAGGCGATCCGCGCCGCGCCCAGCCACCAGCTGCGCTTGACGAATACCGCGCCGAACGCAAGGGCCGAGGCCATGCCCGAGCAGAAGACGAAGATCTCGGTGGCATCCGAGAAGCCGAAGCGGGCGGGAATCCACAGTGTCCAGGCATTGCCCGGCGTATGCGCCAGCAGGATGATGAACATCGCCAGCCCGCGGAAGAAATCCAGCCGCAGGTCGCGCGGCGCCCTGGGGGCGCCGGGCGCCGCCACGGGCGACACGCTGGCTGCGGCAGAGGCCTTCGATGTCTGCACGGTTCTCATCTCTCAGCCTTCAACGCGCCTTGCCGGGTTTTCCGGCCGATCATTCCGCCGCCATCCCGGCCACGCGCAGCCGGGCGATGGCCTCGCGCCGGCGGCTGGCGAAGCCGTCCTCGGCGCCACGGCGCGCCGTGCGTGCCCGCAGCTCGTCCTCGGCGTCGCGCCAGCGCCCGGCCCGGATGCCGGCCTCGACCAGCAGTCTTGCGAACACGTCGCGCTGGGCATGGCTGCCGCCGATCCTCTGCAGATGCGCCTGTGAGCGGCGCAATTCGTTGAAGGCGACGAGATAATCCGCCGCGCGGAAGGCGGCAAGGCCCCGGGCGACCGGAAGGCCCGCCAGCGCGGCCACCTCGTGCATGTCGTGGTCGCTGCGCTGGGCGTCGCGCGCGATCCTCGCGACCAGCGCATCGGCTTCGGCGTCGCGCCCGCCGCCCTGCAGCGCCAGCAGGTAGTGCAGATCGGCGAAGACCACCGCACCGTCCTCGACCCGGCCGGCGGCGAGCGCCGCCAGTTCCTCCCATCGGTCGCCGATGTCGATGCCCTCGATCTCGAGCCGTACCAGCATCGAGGCGCCGTTGGCGATGTCGCGGTAGTCATCGGTGTGCTCGGCCCTTACCTTGCCGTCATAAAGCTCCAGCACCCGGTCGTATTCCCCGCGGTCCAGGTGGAACAGCGCCAGGTGCCACCACACATGATAGCCGAAATTGTTGCAATGCGCCCAGGCCGCCTCCTTCGGCGCCAGCCAGGCGATCCCTTCGCGCGCCCGCCCGGTCATGTCGTGGACATGGGCCACCGCATGCAGGCCCCAGGCGTCGTCGGGTGCGCGCTCGAGCCCGGCCTTGCCCAGGCTCTCGGCCTGCGCATAGGCGCCGTTCTCCTCCAGCGCGAAGGCCATGCAGCCCATGGCATAGCCGGAATGCGGGTGCTCAGGCCCGTAATGGCCGATGGCCGCGTGAATCGAGCGCAGCATCGCGCGGCGGTCGCCCAGCACGAAATTGATGGCATGGACCAGTTTCATCGCCAGCGCGTCCTGGGGGTGATGATCGAGCACGCCTTCGAGGGTGCGGGCCGCCTGCGACGGGCGCCCGGCCAGATAGGCGGCCAGGGCATCGATGTAGCTGAGCTCGCGCGCGGTGGCACCGTGCCCGGCCGCCGCATTGCGGGCGTTCTCCAGCGCTTCGGCCGCGACCGGCGTCAGTTCCGAGCGCCCCAGCAGCAGATAGAAGATCCCCTTGGCCGCCCAACCCATCGCGAAGCCAGGATTTGTGCGCAGCACCGATGCCAGCAGTTCCGGCGTCGCGGCGGAATGCGCCAGAAAGGCGGTCACCACCCGGTCCCACGGGGCGGCATCCTGCAGCGTCAGCGGCAATCCAGCGGCGTCATACTCCGGCATCTAGCGCGTCCTTTTTCCCGGCCGGCCGGAGATTTTCCGGCGGCGTCAGCCTGAACATGCACTCTTCGATTCCGGAAACCGACACCCCTTCACCGAGTTGTGACCCCCTGCGACCGGAAACCGCGGCCAATTCGTGCCAGAAACAACCCTGTTGGCGAGCCTGTTATCGGCGGCCAATCCGATCTAGCTTGTCCGGTGGCAGATCGGTCCAGTTGAACGGAGCGCGGCATGCAACGCACCTCACTCGCCTTGTCGCTGGCGGCGCTGACCGGCGTCGCGCTGGCAGCGTTCTTTGCCCGGGGCGGGTTCGCGGGGGCGGGCCCCATCTATTTCGGCGGCGCCCTGCTGGGCGGGTTCGCGGGATACGCGCTCTACCACGCATCGTTCGGATTCACCGCGGCCTGGCGGCGCCTGACCCGCGAGCGCCGCGGTGCCGGGCTCAGGGCGCAGATGGTGCTGCTGGGCCTGACCTGCGCGGTCACCTATCTGCTGATTGGCTACCAGGACCTGACCGGCTGGAAAATGTACCCGGTGATCATGCCGATGGGGCTGTCGTCGGCGCTCGGGGCGTTCGTTTTCGGGGTCGGCATGCAACTCGGCGGCGGCTGCGCCTCGGGCACGCTGTTCACGGTGGGCGGCGGCTCGACCCGGATGGCGCTGACGCTGTTGTTCTTCGTGCTCGGCTCGGTCTGGGCGACGCTGCACATTCCGGGTTTCTGGGCGCAACTGCCGCAGATCACCGGCATCCCCAACATTCCCGGCACCTCGCTGATCGTGGCGTTCGGCCCTCTGGGCGGGCTGGCCGTGCTGCTGGCGGCGCTGGCGGCGATCTGGCTGGGCTCGGCGGTCCTCGAGCGCCGCGCCCATGGCGCCCTCGAGCCCGAGCGCGAGACCCAGTCTCTGGCGCGCGGCCCCTGGTCGCTGCGGCTGGGCGCGGTTTCGCTGGCGCTGGTGGGGATCGGCTGCTTCGTGCTGTTCCAGCGGCCCTGGGGCGTGACCGCGGGATTTGCGCTGTGGGGCGCCAAGCTGTTCGACGCGGCGGGCATACCGGTGGCCGACTGGGCCTACTGGCAGGGCTGGCGCGCCGGGCAGCTGCAGGCGAGCGTCTTCGCCGACCGGACCTCGGTGATGAATTTCGGCATCGTCTTCGGCGCCATGGCGGCAGCCAGCATGGCCGGGCGCTTCGCCCCGGTCTGGCGGCTGTCGCACCGCGACATCGTCACCGCGGCGCTGGGCGGGCTGTTGATGGGCTACGGCGCGCGGCTGGCCTATGGCTGCAACATCGGCGCGTTCCTGGGCGGCATCGTCTCGGGGTCGATGCACGGCTGGTGGTGGCTGGTCTGGGGCTTTGCCGGCAGCCTGCTGGGCACCCGCCTGCGCCGCGTTCTGGAAATGGACCCGGCGCCGCCGCCGCGCGGCGCGACAATCCAACCGCAATGAATGGAGTTACAATGATGAAACGCCTCGCAACCCTTCTGGCCGCCGCCCTGATGCTGACGCAGGCCCATGCGGGCGGCATCGCCCCGCGCGACGGCTGGGCCGTCCACGACACCGCCCAGGGCTATGCCGAGCTGCTGGGCAACCTGAAGGCGGCGGTGAAGGCCGAGGGCATGTTCGTCGTCACCGAGGCCGGCCCCACCGAGGCGGCCAAGAACCGGGGCATCACCATCCCGGGCAACCGGGTCGTCGGGGTCTACCGCAACGACTTCGCGGTCAGGGCGCTCGAGACCAGCACCGCGGCGATGATCGAGGCGCCGATCCGCTTCTATGTCACCGAGAATGCCGACGGCACCGCGACGCTGTCCTACAAGACCCCTTCCGCCGTCTTCGCCCCCTATCTTGACGAGGGCGGCGATGCGCTGGCCGGTATCGCGACCGAACTCGACGCCATCTTCGCGGCGATCGCGGCGCGGGCGGCGGCGCAGTAGGCGGCAGCGCTCGGGAGGGCGCGCGGCGAGTGGCTCGGCGGCGATTTTGCCGCTGGACAGCCCCGGACCTTTCCCCTAAAAACCCGCGCACACGCGGATGCCCCGAAATGCCGGAGCACTCCCGCGCGGCGCCCAGGTAGCTCAGTTGGTAGAGCAGCGGACTGAAAATCCGCGTGTCGGTGGTTCGAATCCGCCCCTGGGCACCA
>DATHZU010000382.1:0-10148 GCA_035458445.1 Thermohalobaculum sp.
GGCGATGTGGTGGCCTATTGCGGCGAGCCGGCCCGGGCGGTGGCCGCGCTCCGCAGAATGGCGGCACCGACGATTCGCGGCAACTGCGAGGAGAGCCTTGCGGCAGATGCCGCCGATTGCGGCTGCGGCTTCGAGGCTGGCACCGCCTGTGACCAGTATGCGGCGGCCTGGTACGCCCATGCGGATGCCGAGTTGGGCAGCGGCGACCGCGCCTGGATGGCGGGCCTTCCCCGGCACCTGACCTTTCGCGCCCATGGCATGCGCTGGGGGGTACTGCATGGCGGCGTCACCACCATGAACCGGTTTCTCTGGCCCAGCAGCCCGGCGGCGCATTTCGGCCAGGAGATCGCCGCGTTGGAATCTTTGCTCGGGCCTGTCGACGCGTTGCTGGCGGGCCATTGCGGGCTGCCCTTCCTGCGCGAGGTCGCCGGTCGGCTGTGGTTCAACACCGGCGCGCTGGGGATGCCGCCCAATGACGGCGACCCGCGCACGAGCTTTGGCGTGATCGCGCGCGACGGCCCGAGGATCGAGCGGCTGGGCTACGACCACGCAAGCGCGGCCGGGGCGATGCGCGCGGCCGGGTTGGTGCAAGGCTACGAGCGCACGCTCGAGACCGGCTGGTGGCCCAGCGAGGAGGTTTTGCCGCAAGGCCTGCGGCGGGCCGGCTGACCGCGAACTATCCCCTCGCCAGCGGATGCTTTTCCAGCACCAGAGCCTTCAGGCGCTCGTCCAGGACATGGGTGTAGATTTCGGTCGTCGATACATCCGCATGGCCCAGGAGCTGCTGGATCGCCCGCAGATCGGCGCCATTCGCCAGAAGGTGCGTCGCAAAGGCATGCCTGAGCGTGTGCGGCGACAGTTGCGACGGGTCAAGCCCCGCCGCAACGGCCAGTTCCTTCAATGCCAGGTAGAAGCCCACCCGGGTCAGGTGCCCGCCCCGGCCCCGCGACGGGAACAGCCAGGGCGAGGGCCGCGCGCCGGCACGGCGCCGCTCGGCCTCGGCGGCGTCGCGCATTGCAAGCCATTCACTCAATGCACCGCGCGCGGGTTGTGACAGCGGCACCATCCGCTCGCGCCCGCCCTTGCCGGTGACCAGAAGCATCCGCGGGTTGCCGCGCGCCGCGGATGCGGGAAGCGAGACAAGCTCGCTGACCCGCAGGCCGGTGGCATAGAGCAACTCCATCAGGCAAACCAAACGCGCCCGCTTCGCCACGGTCGCAGGCCGGGTGCGGGCCGCCTCCAGCAGCCGGTCGACCTGGGCGACGCTCAGAGTGCCCGGCAACGGCCGCTTCGGACGCGGCCCGCCGATCCGCGCCGCCGGGTCGTCGGCGCGCCATCCCTCGGACAGCGCAAAGCGGTAGAACTGCCGTACCGCCGAAAGCCGCCGGGCGCGCGTGGCCGGCGACAGGCCCGCAGCCTCCAGCGCGGCTAGATAGTCCTCGATCTGCGGCCGCTCGGCGGCCTCGGCCCGATGCCCGGCGCGCGCGAGCCAGCCGCAGAAATCCGTGAGATCACGGCGATAGGCCGCCAGAGTGTTCGCCGCCGCGCCGCGCTCGGCGCCCAGCGCCTCGAGGAACGGTTCGATCCACCCGCTCACCCGCCCTCCGCCGGCAGCGCAAGGCTCACCTCTTTCTCGGAAGTCGGCGGCGGCAGGTCGACCAGCATCGCATAGGCAACGAACCCTACACCCACCAGGACGGCGAGCCGGAACAGATATTTGAAAAGCCTGCGCATGGGTTTCCCTGGGGTTTCCGTGCCTGCCTGTCTTTCCCGGCGCCGCGCCGTGGTGTAAAGCCGCGGGACGCGAAGGGATTGGAGGTCAGGGTAACCGCGCCCCCGCCCGAGGGCAATGCCATGCGCGCGAGGGAGGACCGATGAGCGGGGGGCGTACCGAACGGAAGCTGGCACCGGCCTTCAGGCTGGTGCGCCCGGTCGTGCTCATCGGCCTGATGGGCGCGGGCAAGAGCTCGGTCGGCGCCAAGGTGGCCGAACTCCTGCAGGCCGAGTTCCGCGACTCGGACGCCGAGATCGAGGGCGCTGCCAACATGACGGTCCCCGAGATATTCGAGCGCTACGGCGAGCCGCATTTCCGCGACGGCGAGCGCCGGGTGATCGCCCGGCTGCTGGATTCGGGGCCGAAGGTGCTGGCCACCGGCGGCGGCGCCTTCATGACGCCCGCCACCCGCGAGATCATCGCCCGCAAGGCGGTTTCGGTCTGGCTGAAGGCCGACCTCGAGCTGCTGGTCCACCGCACCGTCGGGCGGACCCACAGGCCCCTGCTGAACCGGGGCGATCCGCGCGAAATCCTGCGCGGCCTGATCAAGCTGCGGTATCCGGTGTATGCCTTGGCGGATGTCTGTGTGGTCAGCCGTCAGGGGTTGAGCCACGAGCAGATGGCCCGGCGTGTCATCAAGGCCCTCGACGATCACGGCTCGCGGACCGGCCAAGGCGCATTGGAGGCAGTATGATCGAGACGGTACGCGTGGAACTGGCGGGGCGCGAATACGACATTCGCATCGGCGCGGGGCTGATCGGCGAGGCAGGCGGTCATATCCGGCCATTGCTGCCGCGCCCCTTCACCGTGGTGGTGACCGACGAGAACGTCGCCGCGCGGCATCTTGCGCCGCTGACCGAGGCCCTCGCGGCGGCGGGGATCACCTCGGAAGCCATCGTGCTCCCGCCCGGCGAGGCGACCAAGTCGATGGCGGAACTGACCCGGGTGGTCGAACGGCTGCTGGAGCTGAAGGTCGAGCGCGACGACCTGATCGTCGCGCTGGGCGGCGGGGTGATCGGCGATCTGGCCGGGTTTGCCGCCGCCGTGCTGCGCCGCGGGGTGGACTTCGTGCAGGTGCCGACCTCGTTGCTGGCGCAGGTCGACAGCTCGGTCGGCGGCAAGACCGGGGTGAACTCGGCCCATGGCAAGAACCTGATCGGCGCCTTCCACCAGCCGAAACTGGTGCTGGCCGACATCGCGGCGCTGGAAACCCTGGCGCCGCGCGATTTCCTCGCGGGCTATGGCGAGGTGGTGAAATACGGCCTGCTGGGCGACGCGGCCTTCTTCGAATGGCTCGAGAAGAACGGCCCCGCCATGGCCGCCGGGGACCTGGACGCGCGCGCCACTGCCGTGCGCCGGTCCTGCGAGATGAAGGCCGGGATCGTCGCCCGCGACGAACTCGAGCGCGGCGACCGGGCACTGCTCAACCTCGGCCACACCTTCGGCCACGCGCTGGAGGCGGCGACGGGCTACTCGGACCGCCTGCTGCACGGCGAGGGCGTCGCCATCGGCATGGCGCTGGCCTTCGAGACCTCGGCGGCCATGGGCCTTTGTTCGCAGGAATGCCCCTCGCGCGTCCGGGCGCATCTGGCGGCCATGGGAATGAAGAAGGACCTGGCCGACATCCCGGGCGACCTGCCCGGGGCCGAGGGCCTGCTGGCGCTGATGGCCCAGGACAAGAAGGTGCGTCAGGGCAAGCTGACCTTCATCCTGGCGCGGGACATCGGCGAGGCATTCGTCTGCCGCGAGGCGGATCTGGGCGCTGTCCGGGCAGTGTTGGAGGCGGGGTTGAGGGCGCAGTAGGACGGTCCCACGCCATCATTTCTGCCCCCTCACCCGTGCTTGATGAAACTGCCGTTCTGAAGCTCGCGCACCGCCTGCTGCAGCTCGGCCTGGGTGTTCATCACGATGGGTCCGTACCAGGCAACCGGCTCGCGCAGCGGCTTGCCCGAGATCAGCAGGAACCGCACGCCCTCGGGCCCCGCCTGCACCGTCACCTCGTCGCCCCGGTCGAAGACCACCAGCGAGCGGTTGCCGGTCTGGTCGCGGACATGGATTTCCTGCCCGTCCACCTCCTTCTCCAGCAGCACGCCGAAGGGCTTCGAGGCATAGGAGAAGCTTCCCGCTCCGGCGAAGACATAGGCGAAGGCATGGCGCTCGACCTCGACCTTCAGGGTCTTCTTCACCCCTGGCGGCACCGAGATGTCCAGATAGCGCGGGTCCGCCGCGATTCCGTCCACCGGCCCCTTGCGGTCGCGGAAGTTGCCGCAGACCACCCGGATGACGGTGCCGTCGTCGTCCACCATTTCCGGGATTTCGGCTGAAGGCACATCCTGATAGCGCGGCGTGGTCATCTTCAGCGACGAAGGCAGGTTGGCCCACAGCTGGAAGCCGTGCATCCGGCCCTTGGCATCGCCTTGCGGCATCTCCTGGTGCAGGATGCCGCTGCCCGCCGTCATCCACTGTACGTCGCCCGCGCCCAGCGTGCCCTCGTTGCCCAGGCTGTCACCATGGGCCACGGTGCCGGCGAGGACGTAGGTGATGGTCTCGATCCCCCGGTGCGGATGCCAGGGGAAACCCTTCAGGTAGTCCTGCGGCCGGTCGTTGCGGAAATCGTCGAACAGCAGGAAGGGGTCAAGCTCGGCGGTGTCGCCGAACCCGAAGGCGCGGTGCAGGTGGACCCCTGCCCCCTCCATGGTGGGCCTGGCCTGATCGATGCGCTTGACCGGTCTGATCGACATGGGATTCACCTCCTTGCGAGCCCGCCTTGCTGGAAAGCTAGGGTGCCGGTGGGGTTTTTGCCAGCAGGATTGCATTGCGCGCCTGCGCCAGATGAATTCTAGTCTCGGCAAGGATCGCGCAGTAACAGGACCGGATCATGGGCAGGAAGCTATTTGCAAACGGGACCGTCCGCACCCTCGCTGGCCCTGGCGCCCGGGCGGACTGGGTGCTGACCGAGGGCGGCCGCATCCTGGCGACGGGAACCGGCGACCCCGGCCCGGTCGAGGCGGCGCGGATCGATCTGGCCGGGCGCACGCTGATCCCCGGGTTCATCGACCCGCACGGACATTTCCCGGATTCAGGCTTCAACGCCCTTTTCCGGGTCGATCTCGCGGCCCCGCCGGTCGGCGATTGCAGGACCCTGACCGAGGCGCTGGACCGCCTCGCCCGCGCGCCCGGGTCGGGCTGGGTGCTGGGCGCCGCCTTCGACCATATCTCGTTGCCCGAAGGACGATTCCCGACACTGGCCGAGCTGGACGCCATCCACCCTGACCGGCCGCTCTGGCTGCTGCACGTCTCGGGCCATGCGGGCGCGGTCAATTCTGCGGCGATGGCGCTGCTGGGGATCACCGGAACCGGCTTCCTTCAGGGGATGGCGGCGATGGGCGAACTCGGCGCCACGGATTTCGGCATCGATGCGCCGGATTTCGCGGCCGGGGTTGCCGCGGCGGCTCGGGAATACCTGGCCCAGGGCGTCACCCTGGCGCAGAATTCCTGGATCGAGCCGCGCATGCTGGATCGTTTCCTTGCCTGCGACCGTGCCGGGGAGCTGCCGATCGACGTGGTGCTGCTGCCCCAAGCCGAAATGGAGCCCGGGCTCTCGCGCAACCCTCCCTCCGGCCTCGAGCGCCTGATCCTCGGCCCGCGCAAGCTCTTCGCAGATGGCGCCTTTCAGGTACAGACGGCACATCTGAGCCAGCCCTATTTCCGGCCGATCAACGGCAACCCGGACTGGCGCGGCACGCGCTACACCGAGCCGGACGTGCTGGCGGAACAGGTTCTGGCGCTGCACCGCGCGGGGCATCAGATTCACATCCACACCAATGGCGACGCCGCCAGCGACGATGCCCTGAATGCCTTCGAGGCAGCGCAGGCGGCGCATCCGCGCGCCGATCACCGGCACACCCTGATTCACGGGCAATACCTGCGCGACAACCAGCTGGACCGCATGGCGCGGCTGGGGGTGACGGTCAGCTTCTTCTCGGCGCATGTCTTCTTCTGGGGCGAGAAGCACCGGAGCGAGTTCCTGGGCCCCGAGCGGGCGGCGCGGATCAGCCCTGCACGCTCGGCACTGGACCGCGGCGTTCGGATCACCATCCACAACGACGCCTCGGTCACGCCAACCCGGCCATTGCATCTGATGTGGTGCGCGGTCGAGCGGATCACCGCGGCGGGAAACGTGCTTGGCGCCGCACAGCGGATCACGCCGGAGGAGGCGCTGCGCGCCCATACGCTCGATGCCGCCTGGCAGGTGTTCCAGGAGGCCGAGCGCGGCTCGATCGAACCGGGCAAGCGGGCAGACTTCGCGATCTTGTCGGACGATCCGGTGACGGCGGAGAAGCCTCTGAAGGATATCGCGGTACACGAAACCGTCGTGCTGGCAAAAACAGCCTGGCGACGGCCGGAGGCAAGTTGAGCGGCAGCCAGCGCCTATTGCTGCGCAGCCAGTACCGCGCCCTGCAGAATCGCTGCCATGCCGACGGCATACAGCGATTTGTCCTGCTTGCCGATCACCGCCAAGGCGAAGGCAAAGGCCAGTCCGACCAAGGCCGGCCAGTACATTGCCATCACGTAATCCATCGATTCGACCGAGAACGGGTACAATCCGCCGTCAAACGGCCCGCCCCCGTCATCAGCATACTGAGGCGCCTTCTTGAATTCGGCCATGGAGCGACTCCACGAACAAACTTTCGCCTTCTGGTTGTAACAAATATTTTCCGGCAATACAATATCGCCCTAAATTCAGATTAGTATTGTCGACAATTAATGAGCATTTCGGGCGAATGGGCCGATCGGCCGGTGTATGGCCGTGGGGCGCGCGCCTTCTACCGCTCGAGCTTGCCCACCAGACGCCCGATCATGTCGAGGCACAGGCCCAGCTGGTCCACTGCCACGAACTCGTCCGCCTTGTGGGCCTGGGCGATCGAGCCCGGCCCGCAGATCACCGTCGAGATACCCTGCTTCTGGAACAGCCCCGCCTCGGTTCCGAACGAGACCACCTCGCGCAGATTGCCGCCGGTCAATTCGGCCACCAGGGCACAGGCCTCGGAATGGGGCATCGGCTCGAAGCCGACGACCTCGCCGATCACCTCGGTCTCGATGCTGGCCTCCGGGTGGACCGCCCGCATCGCGGGCAGCAGCGTGCCGTCCACATAGGCTGCGATCTCGCCCTTGAGGTAGTCGGTATCGGCGTCCACCACCGGGCGGAACTCCCACGCCACCTCGCAGTTGTCGGCAATGACGTTGTGGGCGATGCCGCCCTCGATCCGCCCGACCTGCAGGGTCGACCAGGGCGGCTCGAAGCGCGAGCCCTCGGGCGCGCGACCCTTCAGGTCCTCGCGCAACTCGAGCAAACGGCCGACATAGCGTACCGCATATTCCACCGCGCTGACGCCCAGTTCGGGCCGCGAGCCGTGGCCCGCCAGCCCCGAAAAGCGGGTGGTGTATTCGTTGCACCCCTTGTGACCCTCGATGATCCGCATCTCCGTCGGCTCGCCGATGATGCAGATGCCGGGGCGGCGCCCGGACTCGGCCAGCGCCTTCAGCAGCACCGGGGCGCCGAGGCAGCCAGTCTCCTCGTCATAGGTGAAGGCGAAATGGACCGGACGCTTCAGATCCGCCGCCGCCATCCGGGGCGCCAGCGCCAGACAACAGGCGATGAAGCCCTTCATGTCGCAGGTGCCGCGCCCGTAGATCAGGCCATCCTTCTCGACCGCCTCGAACGGATCGGTCGACCAATCCTGCCCGGTCACCGGCACCACGTCCGTGTGGCCGCTGAGCACGATCCCGCCGTCGATGTCCGGCCCGATGGTGGCGAACAGGTTGGCCTTGCGCCCCGAGGGGTCCAGGGTCATGTCGGTCTTCGCCCCCAGCGCGTCCAGCCGGGCGGCGCAATAGGCGATCAGCTCGAGGTTCGAGTCGGCCGATATCGTGGGATAGGCGATCAGGTCGCCCAGGATCGCCCTGGTGTCGTCGAGCAGGCTCACGGTTTGACGAAGAGCTTGCGCGGGTAGTCCGCCAGGCATTCGGCCGGACCGCCCTCGACCACCAGCAGCGGCTCGGTGATCTCCAGGCCCCAGTCCTCCATCCACAAGGCCGGCATGAAGTGGAAGGTCATGCCGGGCTCGAGCACGGTCTCGTCGACGGGCCGGATCGAGAAGGTGCGCTCGCCCCAGTCGGGGGGATAGCTGATGCCGATCGGGTAGCCGCAGCGGCCCTCGCGCTTGATGCCGCGCTTCTGCAGCACGGCATAGAAGGCGCGCGCCACGTCGCCGGCGGTGTTGCCGGGGCGCGCCGCCTCGATGCCGTCGTGAATGCCCTCCAGCACCGCTTCCTCGGCAGCCAGCATGTCCTTGGGCGGCGTGCCGAGGAACACCGTGCGGCACAAGGGCGCGTGGTAGCGGCGGTAGACCCCGGCGATCTCGAAGAAGGTGCCGAGGCCCTTCTGGAACACGGAATCGTTCCATGTGAGGTGCGCGGCGGTGGCGTCCTTGCCGGTGGGCATCAGCGGCGCGATCGAGGCGTAGTCGCCGCCGAAGCTGACACCCTCGAACTCGGCGCCCCAGATGCCGGTATGGTAGATTTCGGCTGCGACCTCGTTCTTGCGCTTGCCTGGCTCCATCACTTCCAGGATGCGGTCATGCATCCGCTCGACAATGCGGGCGGCGCGGCGCATGTAGAGGATCTCGGTCGGCGACTTCACCGCCCGGCACCAGTTGATCAGGGCGGTGGCGTCGATGATCTCGCCGTCCGACATCACCTTCGACAGTACCTGATGGGCCTTGGCCGAGTAGTAGTAGTTCTCCAGTTCCACCCCCAGCGCCTTGCCGCCCCAGCCCCGTTCGCGGATCAGCTGCGCGAGGTGGTCCATCGGGTGGTAGACCGTCGACATGACGAAGTGGTCCGGGTAGCCGATGATGTCCTCGGGCGCCATGTAGCAGGTGCGCAGGCCCCCGTTCGCGTCCATGCCCCGCCCCCAGAAGATCGGATCGCCGCTGGGTCCGACGATCACGCCCTGGTGCACATAGAAACTCCAGCCGTCATAGCCGGTCAGCCAGCTCATGTTGGCGGGATCGCAGGTGAACAGCACCTCGACCCCGGCGGCGTCCATTGCCTTGCGCACCTTTGCCAAGCGCTCGGCATATTCGGTACGGGCGAACGGCAGATCGACGTCGGGCATGATGCTTCTCCTGTGACCCGGCGACTCAGGCCGGAGTTCCGGTGCATCTCATGCAGGCTTGGGTCCGGGATCAACAGTTTTGTGCAGACGCCGACTGCGCCCACCGGATGGCGCGCTGGTCGAACCCCGTGGTCAGGGAAGAACTTCTAGCCGCCGGCCAGGACCGCGTCGCAATCGCGCCCCTCTGCCCTGATCGTGCGGCAGGCCGATCTCGCGTCGTCCGGCGAGAGCCCGGCGATTCTCACGCGGTAAATCGTCTGCCCGGGGCCTTCGACCTTGTCGATCACCGGGTCGGCCTGGGCGAGCGGCGGCACGTCACCCAGCATCACCTCGGTCAGCCGGGCGACCGCAACCGCCTGGCTGTCGAAGGTGCCGAGCTGCACGCTCCATTCCGGCCGCGCGACAGGCAGCGGCCATCCGGCCGCGGCGTTGTCGACGGGACGGGACGGCGGCAGGCTCGCATGGATCGGCGCCAGCCGCGAGGTCGAGGCGGGAACCGACGCCTGCGCCTGCGAGGACAGCGCCTCGGCAATGGCGGCAAGGCCGGTCACCGGAACCCCGGGGCGCGGCGCCGGCAAGGGCGCCTCGGCCACCGCGGTCGCCGCCGCGCGGGGCCTGACTATCGCGGCTTGGGTCGGAGCCTTCTGGAAGCCCATGTCGAGCAGCTTCACCATCTTGGCGTTGCGCGAGCGCGACGACTTCCCGCCCAGCAGCGCGGCAATGACCCTCTCGTTACCGCGATGCGCCGAGGCGACCAGGTTGTAGCCCGCCGCATTGGTATAGCCGGTCTTGATCCCGTCGGCGCCGCGATAGCTGCTCAGCAGCCGGTTGGTGGTCCAAACCCTCTTGCCTGCCGCCCGGTCGGACTTGCGGCTGAAGATGTTGTAGTACTGCGGAAAGTCGAAAAACAGGTGGCGCCCCAGCGTGGCCATGTCGCGCGCCGTCGAGAGGTGCCCGCGCGCCGTCAGCCCGCTCGCGTTCTTGAAGGTGGTGTTGTGCATCCCCAGTTGCCGGGCCTTGGCGGTCATCAGCTTGCCAAACTCCGGCTCGGATCCGGCGATCGCCTCGGCCAGCACCACGGCGGCGTCGTTCGAGGACTTGATTGCCGCCGCCCGGATCAGGCTGCGGATCGTCACCTTTTGCCCCGCCTTGAGGTAAAGCTTCGATGGCGGCATGCTGGCAGCGTGACGCGAG
>DATHZU010000383.1:0-20662 GCA_035458445.1 Thermohalobaculum sp.
CACCGCGATCAGCCGGAACGACACCCCGGTAACCCGGTCGGCGATCACCGCCTCGAGCGGCGGCTTCGAGAACCGGTGCAGCGTGATCTGGCCGGTGCCGTCCATATCCACAGGGAAGACGCTGTCGAAACGCGGAGCGCCGAAGGGCAGCGCGCCGCCGCGCGCCGTCTCCGGGTCCAGCACCTCGCCGATCGGCGCGTGTTCCGCGGCGATCCGGTCCGGGTCGAACAAAAGCGCAATCTCCTGGCGGGTCGGATTCTCGAAGCCGATCAGGGCCGCGCGCTGACGCAGCCCGAAATGGGTCGCGAAATTCTCCAGCTCGGCAACGCAGGACTGGCGATGGCCGCTGTTCGGGGCCTCGATGACGGCGTAGCAATCGGCATCGACCCGGCGCAGCACCTCGGCGATCGCCTCGGCCTGGCGGCGCCGCGTGACATTGCGCAGCGCCGACCATTCATGATCGGCAACCAGCCGGTTGTCGCGGTCGAACAGCCGCGAGAACCAGGCGATATTGTAACAGGCGAGGCGAAGGCGAGGCATGGGTCACCGGGCCGGTTGCAGGCAGGGCAGAGGATCCGCGCCAAGCGATCCGATCACCCGGGCAGCATCCCCAGGGCGGACAGATACAGGTCCAGCAGCGCTTCTTCCTCCTGACGCTCCTCGGTGGGTTTCTTACGCAGGCTGACGACCTTGCGCAGGATCTTGGCGTCGAATCCGTTGGCCTTGGCCTCGGCATAGACTTCCTTGATCTGCTCGGCGACTTCCTTCTTTTCCTCCTCCAACCGTTCGATACGCTCGATGACCGCCTTCAGCTGCCCGGCGGCGACGGTGGTGGTGGAGACCGTGTTCTCGTCCATGCCCTGAACCCTGATTCCCATGTTCGACAAGGGCCGGACCATAGGCGCGCCGCGCGGCACGGGCAACCGCCGTCAGGGGCGTCAGGGCAGATTTTGCGCTGCCTTCGTCAGTACCGGCTGACGGGGGATCAGTGACCCGGATGGCTGTGCTTGAAGGCCTCCTTCTGGGCCTCGGTCGCCTCGGTCTGGTACCGGTCGCGCCATTCGTCGTAGGACATCCCGTAGACGGTCTCGCGCGCGGCGTCCTTGCCGATCTCGACCCCCTGCTCGGCGGCCGCCTCCTGATACCATCGGCTGAGACAGTTGCGGCAGAAGCCGCTGAGATTCATCATGTCTATGTTCTGCACATCGGTGCGGCCGCGCAGGTGGTCGCGCAGGCGGCGGAAGACGGCAGCCTCGACCTCGGTGACGTTCAATTCGGGCATTGGGGGCTCCTGTGCATGTCCTGTCGATCATATGGCGCCACGGGCCTCGCCCTCAAGCACCATTCATGTCCGCGATCGCCTGGCGGACCATCGGCGCCAGCCGCGCGGCCCAGTCGGCCTGCTGGTCGGGGGTTTCGATCAGGTCGTTGCGGATCTCGATCAGCACGTGGGGAAAGCCGCGCATGGTTCCGTGCTGCCACATGCAATCGCCCTGAAGCTGGCCCGTATAGGGCTCGTTGTCGCCGACCACCAGATCCTTCTCCGCCTGCAGCCGGGCCAGCAGCGGGCGCAGCAACCGGTCGTCCCTGTCCCACAGAAGCCCCACATGCCAGGGGCGCAGCGGCCGGCCCTTGAACTGGGGCGTGAAGGAATGGATCGAGACCAGCACAGGCGTCTCGCCCGTCTCGACGATCCCGGCCAGCGCCTCGCGGATCGCGGCGTGATACGGGCGGTGATAGGCGGCCTTGCGGCGCTCGATCTCGGCGGCATCGACGTGGCGGTTCGCCGGGATGATCGAGCCGTCGTATAGCTTCATCACCAGCGTCGGATCGTCCTCGCCGCGGTTCGGGTCGATCACCAGCCGCGAGAAGGTCGAGAGGACAGCCCCCGCACCCAACCGCGCCGCCAGCCCCAAGGTCACGCCGCGCGCGCCCACGTCCCAGGCGATGTGGCGCATCATGTCCTGGCGCGGCAGGCCCAGGTCTCCGATCTCGGGCGGCACCGCGTTGCGCGCGTGGTCGCACACCATCAGCAGGTTGGTGATCGCGGTCGCGCCGCTGGAGGGCGAGATGTGCTCGACTGGGTGGAACTCGGTCATTTTCGCTGTTTTCGTTCGGCAGGGAGCGCAGACCCTAATCTCTCTGCGCATGGGGGGACAAGGACGCAACTTAATATGTGTGTGTTTTCTTGAAACTGCCGCGGCCAGCGGCAATGATCGCGCGGAACCGGAACGACGGACAGGATGCGATAAAGATGCGCCGCAAAAGAAACGTAAAGATTGTCGCTACCGTGGGGCCGGCTTCGTCCTCGCGAGAGATGCTGCGCAAGCTGTTCCACGCCGGGGTCGATGTTTTCCGCTTGAACATGAGCCACGGAACTCATTCCGATATCGCCGAACGGCACGCCATCATCCGCGAGATCGAGCACGAGATGGACCGGCCGATCGGTATTCTGGCGGACTTGCAGGGGCCGAAGTTGCGGGTCGGCAAATTCGCCAAGCCGCCGGTGATGCTGGAAACCGGCCAGGCCTTCCGCTTCGACCTCGGCGATGTGCCGGGCGACGCCTCGCGCGTCCAGCTTCCCCATCCGGAGATATTCGCGGCGCTGAAGCCCGGGGCCAGCCTGCTGGTCAATGACGGCAAGGTCCGCCTGACGGTGCTCGCCTGCGATGCCGAGAGCGCCGACTGCGAGGTGGTGGTCGGCGGCGAGATATCCAACAACAAGGGCGTCAACGTTCCCGACGTGGTGCTGCCGCTGGCGGCGCTGACCGAGAAGGACCGGCGCGACATGAACTTCATCCTGGGCCTCGGAATCGACTGGCTGGCGCTGAGCTTCGTGCAGCGCCCCGAGGATGTAACCGAGGCGCGCGAACTGATCGGCGACCGCAAGACCGCGGTGATGGTGAAGGTCGAGAAGCCCGCCTGCGTGGCCCGCTTCGACGAGATCCTGCGCGAGGTCGACGGCATCATGGTCGCGCGCGGGGATCTGGGCGTCGAGATGCCGGTGGCGGAACTGCCGGCGCTGCAGAAGCGGATGATCCGCGAGTGCCGGCGCGCCGGCAAGCCGGTCATCGTGGCGACCCAGATGCTGGAGAGCATGATCACCTCGCCGGTGCCGACCCGGGCCGAGGTCTCGGATGTCGCGAACGCCATCTACGAAGGCGCCGACGCGGTGATGCTGTCCGCCGAATCCGCCGCCGGCGATTTCCCGGTCGAGGCGGTGACGATGATGGATACCATCGCCCAGACGGTCGAGCGCGAGGAGAGCTACCGCCGCGCCATAGATGCCGGGCCGGTGCTGGAGCGCAAGACAGTCGCCGACGCCATCACCGCCGCCGCCCGCGAGGTCGCCGAGGCGACCAGCGTCAGGGCGATCTGCTGCTTTACCCATTCCGGCACAACGGCGCTGCTGGCCTCGCGCGAGCGGCCGACGGTGCCGATCCTGGCGCTGACGCCGATCGATGCCACGGCGCGGCGCCTGAGCCTGGCCTGGGGGCTGCATTGCGTGGTCGGCCCTTCGGTGGACCGGTTCAAGCTGGCGGTGGTCAACGCCATCCGTGCCGCCCGCGCCGACGGTTTCGCCGGGGACGACGACAACATCATCATCACCGCCGGCGTGCCCTTCAACGTGCCCGGCACCACCAATATCCTGCGGGTCGCGCCGATGGACGAGCGGTTGGTCTACGAGGGCGGCAACGAGTAGCCGAGACAGGCCGCGACTTGCGCTGCCGCTTGGTATATCCTTTCGGGAGAGCGTTTTTTGCAGCCGACCCGAAGCCGAAAGGTGCCATCATGACCCATGCCGTCCGCGACCGAATCCAGCGCTGGGTCTTGCTTCCGCAGCCGCCCGAGAAGGTCTGGGCCGAGATCGGAGGCTTCGGCGACGTCGCCGATTGGCACCCGGATGTCACCGCCGCCGAGGTCTTCGAGATCGAGGGCGAGACCCATCGGCACCTGACCATCGGAGAGGGCGGCCTGACGCTCGAGCGGCTGGTCGAGACCGGCCCGCTGCACTACACCTACGAGATCGTCGAAAGCCCGCTGCCGCTGGCCAATCACCGCGCCACGCTGAGCTGCGTCGCCGAGGACGGCGGCTGCCATGTCTTCTGGTCGGCGATGTTCGAGCCCACCGACCCGTCCGCCGACGATATCGTCACCAGTTTCTACGAGGACGGGCTGCGGGCATTGCGCGCGAAGTACGGCGACTGAACGCTGTGAGCCCCCTGACGGCCGCGCGGCCGGTCAGTACACCAGGCGATGGTAGTCGACAGTGAACAGCCCCGGGATGCCGCTGGCAGGGCAGGCGGTGAAATTGCTCATGCTCTCGAGCTTGATGTCGCCGCCCGCCTGAGCGTTGATGCCCTTCACGGTGATGTTGTTCGCGCCGAGGTCGATGTTTCCGGCTGCCACGACCTGCATGCCGTTGATCACGATCCCGGCCGAGAAATGGATGTTGTTGGTCGAGAAGACCTGCACACCGCCGCCAGCGGCACAGTCGTCATCCGCGCCGAGCGCCACGTTCGACGAGAACAGCATGTTCGCCTTGATCGTGTTGCCGCCGCCGCCACCGCCGGTGGTGCCACCGCCGCCCGAACTGCCACCGCCGCCCGTGTTGCCGCCACCGCCGCCACCGGAGTTGCCGCCCCCGCCTGCATTGCCACCACCGCCGGCGTTACCGCCACCGCCGGAATTGCCGCCGCCACCCGAATTGCCGCCGCCACCGGAATTGCCGCCGCCGCCCGAGTTTCCACCGCCGCCGTTGCCGCTGTTGCCCGGGCCCGTATTGGAATCCCCGGTTCCGCCACCGCCGGCGGTCACGACGGTTCCCAGATCACCGCCCCCGCGCGATCCGAGCAGGACGTCGCTGAGCTGGGCGCCGGCGCGCACATTGAGGTTGCATTCGCTGATGACCGCGATGCCGCTGATCACGGCGTTCGACGGGATCGCCGACAGCTGGTTATTCGACTGGCAAACGATGTGATAGATGCGCCCGGGCGTGGCATCGCCGAAATCCCAGCTCTGGTTGCGGGTCAGCACCGGAAGCGCGGGATTGATGAAGTCTGGCAGCACCTCGACATCGCGCGCCAGGACCTGATCGAGGATCTCGGAAATGTGGTTGACCATCCAGGGATGCAGGATGTTCTCGCCCAACGCGTCAGCCAAGCCGGGATTGCCGGTGATATCGTCGTTCGGCGCGGTGATATCGACCCCAGGAGGCATCGTGACCTTGACGCCGGGATCGAAGTCATTGCCCTGACGGACCCGCACCCCTTGCTGCCCATGGATGCACATCTCGTTGCTGAAGTTGTTGTTCGAGCTCATGACCACCTGCCCCTCGGCCACCAGGCCGTTGATCAGGCAGTCGGGAATGAAGCGCTCGGCGATCGCATGGACCGTGACGTTCCACCGGAACCAGCCCATGATCCGCATCATCGTGGTCGGCACGGCGTTCTCGTTGTCGACCGACCGCCGCGCGCGCACGCGAACCGCGTTCGGCGTCGTCGAGCTGGCGTCGAACAGATGGTACTGGGCGTGCCACTGGCCCACCTCGACATCGGAATAGCGCAGGACCGTTCCGTGGTATTCCTGGAACATGTTCGCGAAGGCATAATCGACCGCGGTCTGGATGGCCTGGTCCTCGTCCGGCAGATCGATCACGCCCGCCAGCGCCGCCGAATCGGCCGTCGCCTGCAGCATGGTCTGCGCCCGGAACCCCGAGGTGATGTCGACCGCCATGCCGCCGATGCCCATCAGCAGGATGAAGCACATCAGCGCCCAGGCGGTGCCCGCCCCTGTGTCGTCTTCCAGGAAACCGAGGAAGCTTCGGGCAATAGCCCGCCTCCGGCCTTCATGGCTGCGCTCAGCCAGAGACCGTCGAGAACCAGAACTTTCAAGACCCCACGCCAACAGAACCGCTCCTGCCTTTATCGCCAGTATTGTGGCTTTTAATATTGGCAAAATGACGCCAACGATGTGAGAAAATTAACAGAAATGCAGTTTCGCAGCAATTGGTTAATTGTTTTACAACCCAGGGTCGATTGTACTTGAAATCATGCCCGGCAAGCGGGCATCAGGGCTGCTGTGCGCCAAATCTTCCCGCTCTGCCAGCAGTTGCGGGGCACCCGTTCCGCATCGTCGGTCTCCGGAAAGCATCGAGCGCGGGTCGAAGGATCCCACGCTCGTGGAGAGTCGGCTCAGGCTGAGCAGCCGCCGGGGCGTTCAGCCCCGGAGGCCAATTCTCAATAGACCAGCCGGAAGTAGTCCGCCGTGATCAACGGGATGATACCGCCATCGCAGCCGAATGCGCCCAGCGCCTCGTTGCTGGTGACGTTGATCATGCCGCCGGCCTGGAAGTGGATGCCGTTCAGGCCCTGGGCCTTGGCAGCCATCTGGATATCGCCCATCGCGACGATCTGGACCCCATGCATCTCGAGCTTCGCGGGGCTCGATACTGTCTGCGTGGAAGCGATGAACATGCCGCCGCCATCGGCGCAGTTGTCGGGCAGGCCCAGGATGTCGTCGCCGGAGAACTTGATGTTGTCATTGGTCAGGAATCCGTTCTCCCAGCCGGACGCCAACACCACATTGGCGTAGTAGACGAAAGCCGTATGGTCGATGATACATTCGGTGACGATCCCCATATTGGCCAGGACCTTCGGGGTCGCAGCCGTGGCCTTCTGCGCCCCCGTGGAGCCAATGGTGATCTTGTCGCCGCCCTTGTGGCCCTCGCATCCGGTGACGTGGAAGATCTTCCGCGGGCCGTTGGCGATGTTGGCCCATGACCCAAGCCCGTAGTCCCAGCCTTGGTGAGCGTTCCACTGCGCCTTGGTCACCGTCTCGACCACCGGCGTGATCTCGTTCCCCAGCGCGTCGTGGGTCAGATAGTACGGGATAATGTCGGTCCGGTCATCGACCAGGTCGTCCAGCGCCGGGTTCTTCAGCGTCGCGATGATGTTGTAGACGTGGTCGACCATCTTCGGGTCCAGGCGCAGGCTTACCGCCCGCTCGCGCAGCGTCGTGCCGTCGCTGTAGGTATTGGTGGAAAAGTCGCTGCCCGCCAAGTCGAAGCCGCCCGGGCCGTCGAGATCATTCCGGTCCGGCATGCTCACGGTCACCAGATTGCCGTATTGGTTGTGGTGCTGAACCTCGACATGGTCCTGGCTGTGGATGCACAGCTCGCCCTGGTAATTGTTGTTCGACTGATAGTCGACGACGCCGCGCGCGACCATGCCGGAATGCGTCAGGCAATCCGGGATGAACCGCTCGGCGGTGGCCTGCGCATAGACGTTCCAGCTGTTGAAGCTGGGCGCGACCAGGCTCAGGATCCGCAGGAAGGTGACCGGAACCGCATTCTTGTTGACGCGGTCGCGCCGCGTGGTCACCATCACCGCCGTCGGGTATTTGCCATGCCAGTCGGTCAGGGTCTTGTTGGCATGGTCCCAGTCGCCGACCGCGACCTCCCAGGGCATCAGCACCGTGCCGTGCTCCTGCAGGTTCATGTTCTTGTAGGCCATGTTCACGGCGCTATCGATCGAGGCCTGCTTGGTGTCCCCCGGCTTCTTGGGAAGCTCGATGGTCCCTGCCAGCGCCGCCGCGTCGGCCGTGGACTGCAGCGCGGTCTGCGCCCGGAAGGCAGAGGTAATGTCGACGGCCAGGCCGCCGATGCCGAACATCAGAACCAGCCAGGCAATCGCCCAGACCGTGCCGACACCGCTTTCGTCGCGGCAGAACGCGCGCGCAGCAGCGGAAAACGTCAGATTGGACATCGTTGCTCTCCCTAGATCAGCGGACGCCCGGCTCTCAGGTCGGTTCGCGCCGCATCACGACGCGGGCCACCAGGTCGCCGTCGATCACCTTGCCGAAGATTCCAAACAGGCTCGCATCCTCGAAACTCGTCCCGATGATCACGGTCACGTCGGCGCTCACATCGGTCGCCATGGTGTAGGCGTTGTTGTACAGGAACAGTTCCTCGCGCGCATAATCGACCGCTTCCGCCTCGGTCATGTCGCCGATCGAAAGCCGGCGCGCGATATCGCGCGACACGTTCCACATCTCGGTATGCGTCAGGTACAGCATCGACGCATCGACCGTCATTGCGAGCAGGATCATGAACGGTACGAACCAGACCACGAACTCCATCGTCGCGGTTCCCCGCTCGTCGCGGAGAAAGCGCGATTCCATGAGTCGACTGACGACGCTCCGACAGTTCACTTTCTCGCTCCCGAATCGTTACACCCCGAGCCATCACTATAACGCAAATGGCGTCAGTAGCGAGATGTATGACTCGGTTTGTTCGCCGTAATTCAGTCACATTTTGTATAAATTCACGTCAATTCTGCCAATTGCGAGAGTTTTATTGTATCTTTTCTACTTTTGCGTGTATTGCGTTCTTGCCCCGCTCGGGCGCGATTCCGCCGCTCGCAGGGGCTTGCCACACCTGCCGCGCCTGTCTATAACGCGCGCTTCCAACGGAGCGTCCGGCTGAAAGGGCTGCCGCGGCGCTGCTGAATCGCCCTGAACGACCGCTTCGCCGGCCGTTCCGAAGACCAGGAGACGAAAATGCCCAAGATGAAGACCAAGTCGGGCGCCAAGAAGCGCTTCAAGGTCACGGCGACCGGACGGATCAAGGTCGCCCAGGCCGGCAAGCGCCACGGCATGATCAAGCGGACGAACAAGTTCATCAGGAACGCGCGCGGCACCACGGTGCTGTCGCCGGAAGATGAAAAGATCGTGCGTCAGTTCCTTCCCTACAGCTGATCGGAGGCGCCCATGTCCAGAACCAAAGGCGGCCCCGCCGCACACGCCCGTCACCGCAAGATCCTCACCGAGGCCAAGGGCTATTACGGCGCCCGGTCGCGGACCCTTCGCGTCGCCAAGCAGGCGGTCGAGAAGGCGATGGAGTACGCAACCCGCGACCGCAAGACCCGCAAGCGCAACTTCCGCGCCCTGTGGATCCAGCGGATCAACGCCGCGGTGCGCGCCCATGACGCGGACCTGACCTACTCGCGCTTCATCAACGGCCTGGCGAAGTCGGGCGTCGAGGTCGACCGCAAGGTGCTGGCCGATCTCGCCGTGCACGAGCCGGCGGCCTTCGGCGCCATCGTCGACAAGGCCAAGGCCGCGCTGGCCTGACATAAAGGGAGAACAGTCCAATGAAGGTCAGGAATTCACTCAAGTCGCTGAAGTCGCGCCACCGCGACTGCCGCGTGGTGCGCCGCAAGGGCCGGATCTACGTGATCAACAAGACCCAGCGCCGCTTCAAGGCCCGCCAGGGCTGAGGCATCCCCTTCGCCGAGGGCGCACGCCGCAGGAAAAAAGAACCCCGCCAGTGGCGGGGTTTTTGTTTGTGTGCCTATGTCGTTTTTCGAGCTCAAACCACCCGGCGGTGCGCGTTCGGTCGTCAACCGTCAGAGACGAACCGGGCGTTTGGCAAACGCGCGCAACGCGCGTTTCCGACCCGAGATGACCGGCACTTCCCCGGTTCACGAAGCCTTTGGGTCTTGTTTTCGGGTTCATCCAGTTATTGGGTAGAAAAGCCGTCGTGCGTGAAATTACCTCAATTCAACATCCATAAACCGGAGTCTTTCACGCCATGTTTGTGACGCCTCCTGTCGCTACATTTTGAACTCCCCCCCAGAGAACGCCATTAGGGGAATGGGAATCAACAACGCCAACCCAACGACACCCAAAGCAACCGAACCCGCGATCTCCCCTGACGACGGCGGCGCCTTGGATGCATCGCAGAGCGAGTCCTGCGGCAACGCAACAGATGCCGAGTGCAGCCTACCCTTGAGAGGGCCAACCCGATCTACCAGGACGTCCAGTTCTTGCTCGGAGGCCGTCTGTGCTCGAAGTGATGCGCCTGAATTCGGTCGATCGAACATGTTGACCTCCAACGTGCCGAGCGAAACCAGACCATCCCTTTCACCGACGGTGAAGTAGCCGAAGGTGCATCTGAGTTCGCCGATCTGCTCGATGGAGTACCGTCCTGCACGGAGTGCATAGACTCCGATTGCATCGCTTTGAAACGCGACATTGTACGACACGGACCGCCGCAAATCCAAAAGGTGGAGGCGCCCGACTGATTCAGTTGGTTTGGTTCCGTCCGCGTCCGAAACCAGAACCCTCAGGGCAACGAGATGCGCACCTTTGGGAACTACGCTTGACCCAGGCGCCCGAGAATCCTCCGCGCCGGAGGAAGGTAAATTGGTGCTACGCTCTGGCCCACTCGCTGGTTCGCAGGCCGATAAAAAGTGAACGGCAGCCACCAAAGCGCTCAGGGTTTTCCGCCAACTTTTCATGTTTTCATTCTAAGAAGCATCACTCAAACTGCGTTGACCAAGATCAAATGCAACAACAGCTACGCCCATCACGCGCCGGCACATTTGATTTTCAACCAACGGTCATCATAGCGGAGGGTCTACGCGTGTTCTTGGCGCGTTTCGGACCCAGCCTCACAGGCGGCAATCGCGACCGGACCGGGCATTCCGATTCCTGTTCGCACGGGACCGTCATCTCACAGGTCATCTCACGCCCCAATTTTCCCTCTTTTCAATTAAATCAATGACTTGACCCCCTTCTCAACCTTGAGAAGCTTCCTGTGGGCCGCGAGAGAGCGGGCCGGATCAGGCCGGGCAGCCCCCCTCGTCGTCGGGGTGCCCGTAGTTGCAGAAGACCCCGCCGGCGAATTCGACCGCCGGGTCGAAGGGATCGCCCGGCGGGCATTTCGCCTCGACCTTTGCGCGGTAGTCCTCGGCGCTGTCCTGGGGGCGATAGCCCACATGGGCCGATTTCTCGTTCGAGAAGAAGCGCTCGCGGTTGTTCGAGATGCCGTAGAGCACGGTGCAGCCGATCCGCTCGGCCTCGAGGCAGCGGCTGACCAGCTGCACGCAGTCGCGGAAGCTCATCCAGGTCGCGAGGTGGCGCCGGTCGGCGGGCTCGGGGAAGCAGGAGTTGATGCGGAGCAAGGCCGACTCGATGCCGAACTTGTGGAAGTAGAGTTTGGCCAGGTCCTCGACGAAGCATTTCGACAAGCCATAGAGCGTGTCCGGCCGATGCTCGGTATGGGTGTCGGCCCCCTCCTCGCGGCGGACATAGCCGACCGCGTGAATCGAGCTGGCATAGACGATGCGCTTGACCCCATGCCGGCGCGCCGCCTCGTAGACATTGTAGCCGCCCTTGATCGAGGAATTCAGGATCTCGTCCCAGGGCTTCTCGACCGGCGCGGCGCCGAAATGCACCACCGCGTCGCAGCCCTCGACCACGCCCATCATGGCGTCGAAATCGCCCACATCGGCCAGCACGATCTCCTCGTGCGGGGCGGCGTCGCCCATCGGGGCGCGGTCGGTCAGGCGCAGCGTGGCGGCGAGCGGCGCCAGGCCCTCGCGGAGCACGGTGCCGAGGTTTCCGGCGGCGCCGGTGAGCAGGAGGCGGTTGAAGCGGGGCATGGATCTCTCCGGTCGGGGGGTGCGATTCAGGCGCATCATGCACCGGCCCGGCGGCTGGGGAAACCCCCGCCGCGCAGAGGTGCTCAAGCTTGAGCATGGGTTCAAGATATTGATTTCATTGGAGAGTCGAAAAACAGTGGCGTGAGCAGCTCGCAGTTGACCGAGGAGGTGAACCTCGCTCTCGCCCCTGCCCCTCACCCAAAGGTAGAGGGGCAGGCGGTGGCGGGATGGGTTCTGTATGCCGCGACCTTGGCGGCTGCGGCGAGATGGGTCCCCGCCTGCGCGGGGACGACCAAGTGGCACTGGGGCGGCAAGAGAGCGCGCCGGTCAGCCGAAATCGCGGATGTCGTCGATCACCTTGCCGTCGTTCGGCAGCGAGCCCGGCACGTCGGCCGCGACCTCGCCGCGCAGCTTCAGCACCGCCTGCATCGTCTCGCGCACCGCAGCGGCGAGCTCCTGCGAAGGGGACGCTGCCTCGACCGCCAGCGCCATCGCGTCCTGCTCGCCCACACGGCTCACCGTCAGGCGTGCCTTGATGACCTCCGGATGGCGCGCCACGATCTCGGCGATCTGCTCGGGACGAACGAACATGCCCTTGACCTTGGTGGTCTGGTCGGCGCGGCCCATCCACCCCTTGATCCGCATGTTGGTGCGCCCGCAGGGGCTGGCGCCGGCCAGCACCGCCGACAGGTCGCCGGTAGCGAAGCGGATCAGCGGATAGTCGGGGTTCAGCGCGGTGACCAGCACCTCGCCGACCTCGCCCTCGGGCACCGGGTCGCCGGTGCCAGGGCGCACGATCTCGACGATCACGCCCTCGTCGATCACCATGCCCTCCAAGGCGGGCGTCTCGTAGGCGATCGAGCCGACATCCGCCGTTCCATAGCATTGCAGGCAGGTGATTCCCCGATCGGCATATTCCTGTCTCAGCGACGGGAACAGCGGCCCGCCCGAGACCAGCGCCCGCCGGATCGCCGAGAGGTCACGTCCCAGTTCATCGGCCTTGTCCAGCATCACCTTCAGGAAGTCGGGCGTGCCCAGATAGCCGGTGACGCCGACATCCGCCGCCGCGTTGACCTGCGCCTCGGTGTTGCCGATGCCGCCGGCCACCACCGGGCAGCCGAGCGCCCGGGCGCTGGATTCCATCATGTGGCCGGCCGGCGTCAGGTGGTAGGAATAGGCGTTGTGAACGATGTCGCCGCGGCGGAAACCTGCGGCATAGATCGCCCGGGCAAAGCGCCACCAATCGGCGGTGGCCGCCATGCCTGGCTCGTAAATCGGCCCCGGCGACTGGAAGATGCGGTCGAACTCGCGGGCGGGGCGCGTGGTCAGCCCCCCGAAGGGCGGGTCGGCCTTCTGGCGGTCGATCAGCGTCGTCTTGCGCAACACCGGCAGGCGCGCCAGCGCGGCGCGACCGGTCAGCGACGCGGCCTCCACCCCGGCCAGATGCGCCGCGAAGCCGGGAGCCTTCTCCTGCGCCAGGGCGACCTGCGCCCGCAAGCACTCGAACAGCGCCGTCTCGCGGACCGGCGGGTCGCGGGTTTCAAGGTCGTCGTAGAAATCGGTCATGAAATGTCCCCGAGGTCGGTCCGAAGGGCGGGATTCACCTCGCCATGTTCCCATGCGCGTGGCGGAGTGACCCCGCCCCACATCGCTCCCCGCTCAACTGAGCCAGCGCTTGCGGCGGCGATAGGAACGCACGTCGCGGAAGCTGGTGCGGCCCTGCTCGGACATGCCCAGATAGAATTCCTTGACGTCCGGGTTCTCGCGCAGCTCGGCCGCCGGGCCGTCCATCACCACGCGGCCGCTCTCCAGAATGTAGCCGTAATGGGCATAGCGCAGCGCCACGTTGGTGTTCTGCTCGGCCAGCAGGAAGCTGACGCCCTCGTTCTCGTTCACGCTTTTCACGATCTCGAAGATCTGCTCGACCAGCTGCGGCGCCAGGCCCATCGACGGCTCGTCCAGCAGGATGGTCTCGGGCCGGCTCATCAGGGCGCGCCCGATGGCGCACATCTGCTGCTCGCCGCCGGAGGTATAGCCCGCCTGGCTGCGGCGGCGCTCCTTCAGGCGCGGGAAGTAGCTGTAGACCATCTCGAGGTCCCGCGCGACTTCGGCCCGCCCGCCGCTGCGGGTATAGGCGCCGGTCATCAGGTTCTCTTCGACGGTGAGATGCTCGAAGCAGTGGCGGCCCTCCATCACCTGGATGACGCCCTTCTTGACCAGCTCGGCCGGGTTCAACTCGGCCACCGGCTCGCCGCGGTAGAGAATCTGGCCCTTGGTAACCTCGCCGCGCTCCGAATGCAGCAGGTTCGAGACCGCCTTCAGCGTGGTGGTCTTGCCGGCCCCGTTGCCGCCCAGAAGCGCGGTGATGCCGCCCTTCGGCACGCTGAGGGATACGCCCTTCAGCACTAGGATCACGTGGTTGTAGATCACCTCGATGTTGTTGACCTCGAGCAGGGTCTCGGCCCCGTTTCCGGGGGCCGTTTTCTCACTGTCAGTTGCCACTGTATTCAGCATTCCGCACCCTCATTGCACTTTACCGCCAAATCCGATCCCTCCAGCAACTACTTTCACAATTCATGTCTAACTTTTTCTTTTCATACTGTAATGGCCATCGCGCCCGTGGCGATGATAATCAAACCTCAGCTTCATACCGTCAATTACAATCGTTCCAGTAGTGCCAGACGCATCATCATTAACGTCCAGCGCACCGGTTTCGGAGTTAAATATTGGCGCAAGCGTGTAATCTACCGGACCTCCAGGAGTATAAATATTAGCGGACAAGTGAATTGATCCGTCCTCTTTTCTCGATATGGCCCACTCGGCGCTACCACTCCGTCCGTTGGTGTACCAGCGTCCTTTCCAAGAGCCGAAAAAGGCTTCAGCACCACCCTGAGCGCTTTCATTCTGCGCCGCCACAGGTGCTGCAATTAGGGTTGCACCAAACAAAGCAGCAAAGATTAAAGCCGAGACGATCGACTGTGTTTGTGCAAGGAATCGCGCCACTGGGATCAAAATCGTAGACATACCGTTTCTCTAGTTTGAAAGACGCCGCCCCGCTTCGTTTCAGAAACGAGGCGGCGCCTCAATTGTTAGAGCTTCTCCAACATGCCGAGAAGTTCACCCAAGCGCGTCTGCATCGCGCGAATTTCCGAGATGATCTCGTCCATGCTCATTGCGACCATCTCCGGACACTCGCGCGGGGTGATGTTGTTCTCCGCCGCATAGGCCGAGCTGTCCTCCACGATCAGGGCATCGACCACCTCGCGGTCGGCATCCGTGTAGGAGGTGATCACCGACCAGGACTGGGTCTTCGCGTTCCACTGCTGGATCGCCCCCAGGCCGGGGCCGCCGTGGCTTGCGCAGGAGTTCTTCACCGGCACGGTGAAGCCGGCAAATCCCAGTTCGGCCAACCGGGCCTCGCCGACATCCAGGGCCTCGAAGCCGTCGCGCATCATCGCCGGCGTGATGTCCTTCACGCCGTGGATTTCCTGCGCCTTGCGCGCCGCTTCGGCGGCCCACATGGCCGAAACCATGCCGCGGTTGTAGAGGACATAACCATGCTGGTCGCCGGCGCCCGCCGACTTGCCTGCGTCGTAGACGTATTTCTGCAGGTCGGCGTAGACGGGCGCATCCCTGCCGACTCCGTGGAAGGTGATCGCCTTGTAGCCATCGGCACCGTCGCCGGCCGGCAGGGTGTCGTTCTCGGAGGCCGACCACCAGACGCCGATCATGTGATCCATCGGATAGCGGATTGCGGCCGCTTCCTTGATCGAGACCTGGTTCATGACGCCCCAGCCCCACAGCAGCACGTAGTCAGGCTGCTCCTTGCGGACCTGCAACCAAGTCGCCTTCTGCTCCTGCCCCGGATGGTCGACAGGAAGCAGCATCAACTCGTAGCCATGCTTCTTGGCGAGCTCTTCCAGGGTCCGGATCGGCTCCTTGCCATAGGCCGAGTTGTGGTAGACCAGAGCGATCTTCTTGCCCTGCAGCGACCCGCCCTCCTGGTCCAGCGCGTGCTTGACGATGATCGAGGCTGCGTCCCAATAGGTGCCCGGGAAGTTGAAGATGTGGCTGAACACTTCGCCGTTGGCGGCCGAGGTGCGGCCATAGCCCATCGAGTGCAGCGGGATGCCGTCGGCGGTGACCTTCGGGATCAGCTGGTAGGTGATGCCGGTCGACAGCGGCTGGTAGTACAGCGCGCCCTCGCCCTTGGTCGACTCGTAGCACTCGACGCCCTTGTCGGTGTTGTAGGCGGTTTCGCACTCGATCATCTTGATCGGCACGCCGCCGATGCCGCCATCGCGCTCGTTCAGCAGCGTGAAGTAGTCGGTCACGCCATCGGCGAAGGGGATGCCGTTCGGCGCGTAGGGCCCGGTGCGGTAGCTGAGCAGCGGGAACACCATATCCGCCATCGCGGGCGTCGCGACAGCCAGAGCGGCGGTCGCCGCGATTGCCAATTTCGTAAGTCTCATGGTCTCTCTCCTCCCTGGATTAGAACCAAGTTTCACTCCGTTGCCAGAGCATGCCGTCGCCACCGGCCCGTCAGTGCGGGAAGGGCCAGAGGCGCAGTTTCTCCTTAGCCGTGCGCCACAGTGCCGCGATTCCATGCGGCTCCGCAATCAGGAACACGATGATCAGCGCGCCGACGAAGATAATCTGGGTATGCTGCGCGATATCGGTCGGCCAGCCAAGCGCCTCGACCAGCAGCACCTTGAAGATCACCGGCAGCAGCGAGATGAAGGCGGCGCCGATCAGCGAGCCCAGGATCGAGCCGAGCCCGCCGAGGATGATCATGAACAGCACGTTGAACGAGACGTTGATCGGGAACGCCTCGGTGCCCTCGGCGGCGCCCTTCCACAGGGCGAAGTACAGCGCGCCGGACATGCCGATGTAGAAGGACGAGACGGCGAAGGCCGTCAGCTTGGCCATCAGCGGGTTCACGCCGATGATCTCGGCGGCGATGTCCATGTCTCGGATCGCCATCCAGGACCGCCCGACCCGTCCGCGCACCAGGTTCCGCGCCACCCAGGCGAAGACGAAGAGGAAGCTGAGGCAGAACAGGTAGGTCACCGCCGGATGAGTCTCCGCTCCGGTGATCGCGACGCCGAACATCGTGCGCTCGGGCGCGCTGATCTGGCCCGAGGCGGAATAGTTGTAGAACCAACCCCACTTGTTGAACATCCAGATCAGGAAGAACTGCGCCGCCAACGTGGCGACCGCCAGGTAGAACCCCTTGATCCTGAGCGACGGCAGGCCGAACAGGATGCCCACCCCGGCGGTGATCAGGCCCGAGAGGATGGTGATCGAGATCATGTCGAGCCCGGTGAACGAGGTCATCAGCTTGTAGGCCGCATAGGCGCCCACTGCCATGAACCCGCCGGTGCCGAGCGACACCTGCCCGCAGTAGCCGGTCAGGATGTTCAGTCCCAGCGCCGCCAGGCCGTAGATGAAGAAGGGCAGGAAGATCGCCTGCTCCCAGTAGTCGTTGACGAACCAGGGCACGACCAGGAAAGCGGCGGCGATGGTGATCCAGAACGCCCACAGATCCGCCCGGATCGGGAAGGTCGCCAGATCCGCCTGGTAGCTGGTCTTGAATTCACCGGCCTCGCGGTAGAGCATGGATCACACCCTCTCGATGATCTTTTCGCCGAACAGGCCCTGGGGCCGGAACAGCAGGAACAGCAGCGCCAGCACATAGGCGAACCAGTTCTCGGTTGCGCCGCCCAGGTATTCGACGCCGATGTAGAAATCGAACAGCTTCTCGCCCATGCCGATGATCAGCCCGCCGACGATGGCGCCGGGGATCGAGGTGAAGCCGCCCAGCATCAGGACCGGCAGCGCCTTCAGCGCGATCAGCGACAGCGAGAACTGCACGCCCGACTTCGCTCCCCACATGATGCCCGCCACCAGCGCCACGATGCCGGCCACCGACCAGACGATCCACCAGATCGTCTCGAGCGAGATGCCGACGCTCAGCGCCGCCTGGTGGTCGTCGGCCACGGCGCGCAGCGCCCGGCCCATCTTGGTGTATTGCGAGAACAGCGTCAGCGCGGTCACCAGGATGATCGCCACCACCGCCGCCGAAATCTCCAGCTTCTCGACGAACATGCCGGTCGTGTCGATGATCCAGTCCGACGGCCCGTTCGGCAGGCCCACGTCCAGCACCTTCACGTTGGCGCCCCACATCAGGTCGCCGATGCCCTCGAGCACGAAGGCAAGCCCGATGGTGGCCATGAAGAGGATGATCCCCTCCTGGTTCACCAGCGGCCTGAGGACGACGCGCACGATCACCCAGGCCATGCCGATCATCACGCCCGTCGTCAGGGCGATCGACAGCAGCACGAACCACAGCGGCGCCCCGTCCTCGTCGGAGGGCGGTTCGTACCAGTGATGCCACTCGGTCCCCAGGATCCAGTTGATCACATGGCTGAACGGCAATTGCCCGCCCAGGAAACCCACCAGCGTCAGCGCCGCGAACAGCGCCAGCACGCCCTGCGCGAAGTTGAAGATGCCGGAGGCCTTGAAGATCAGCACGAAGCCCAGCGCCACGAGGGAATACATGACCCCGGCCAGCAGGCCCGAGACCACCACTTCCCAGAAGAACGGGTCGGTGAGAAAACCAAACAGAAATTCCATCGTTTCCCCTCAGTCGTGGCTTACGCCGAGATAGGCGTCGATCACCGCCTTGTTGGCGCGCACCTCGTCCGGCGTGCCGTCGCCGATCTTGCTGCCATAGTCCAGCACCACCACCCGGTCAGCGATGTCCATCACTACGCCCATGTCGTGCTCGATCAGCGCGATGGTGGTGCCGAATTCGTCGTTCACGTCCAGGATGAAGCGGCACATGTCCTGCTTTTCCTCGACATTCATGCCCGCCATCGGCTCGTCCAGCAGCAGAAGCTTCGGTTCGGCGGCCAGAGCGCGGCCGAGTTCCACCCGCTTCTGCAACCCGTAGGGCAGCCGCCCGACCGGGGTCTTGCGGATCGCCTGAATCTCGAGGAAGTCGATGATGTGCTCGACCTTCTCGCGGTGCTCGATCTCCTGACGCTCGGCATGCCCGAAATAAATCGCTTCGACGCTGAGGTCGACTGTACCGGCGATCACTCTCGGGCCCCAAGTGATCAATCGTGTAGCTAGAGAGGTTAAATCAATATCGAAATTGTCACCCGAGAACGCAAAGTCCATTGCCTGCTCGACTGCATCAACGTCCGCATCTCGACTGAGTGAATCTGCCCACCCAACCTTTCCGCGTGTCCGAGCGACAAATTCATTGAGCCACGTCATCGCCGGACCACGCATCTTGGTCAGCCGCCCGGTCATGATGTTGTCGAGCGTCGACATGCCGCGGAACAGGGCAATGTTCTGGAAGGTTCGCGCAATTCCCTGCTTGGCGATCTGGTAGGGCTTCAAGTTTGCGCGCTTCTGGCCGTGGAACCAGATCTCGCCTTCCTGCGGGTGGTAGAAGCCGTTGATCACGTTCAGCATCGAAGACTTGCCGGCGCCGTTCGGGCCGATGATCGCCCGGATCTCGCCCTCGCGGATATCGAAGCTGACATCCTTGATCGCGGTGACACCGCCAAACCGCATGGTGATGTTGCGGATATCCATGATCACGTCGCCGATCCGGCGCGGGTTGAGCCCGTGATCGATTTCCTTGTGCGCGTACTCGCTGTCGGTTTCGGCCGCCGCGGCGACCTCGGGGGTGCTCATGCGGTCTCTCTCCTCACGCGGCTTTCGCCGCCTGGTCACGGCGCGGGAAGGTCTTTACGTCGCGGATTTCCAGATCGCCGGTGATCTTGCCCTTCCGGCCGTCCTCGTAGGTCACCTCGATCTCGACATGGCCCCTGGGCTGGCCGCCATAAAGCGCGTCGATCAGGCTGGCATAACGCTCGGCGACGATGTTGCGCCGGACCTTGCGGGTGCGGGTCATCTCGCCATCGTCGGCGTCGAGTTCCTTGTTCAGCACCACGAACCGGGTGATCTGGCACCCCGACAGCATCGGGTCGTTGGCCAGGCTCCGGTTGGTCTCCTCGATGTTCTCCTGGATCATCTGGTAGACGCGCGGATGCGCCGCCAGCTCGGCATAGCCGCCATAGGCGATGTTGTTCCGCTCGGCCCAGTTGCCGACCGCGTTGAGGTCGATGTTGATGAAGGCCATGCAGCTATCGCGCTCGTGGCCGAAGACCACCGCTTCGAGGATGTTGGCGAAGAACTTCAGCTTGTTCTCGACGTATTTCGGCGCGAACAGCGAGCCGTCCTGCAGCTTGCCCACGTCCTTCGCCCGATCGAGGATGCGCAGCTGCCCGGACCGCGGGTCCATGAACCCGGCGTCGCCGGTGGCGACCCATCCCTCGGCGTCCTTGGTCTCGGCGGTGGATTCCGGATTCTTGAAATACTCCTGGAACACGCCGGGCGAGCGGTAGAACACTTCGCCCGTGGTCTCGTCGATGCGGATCTCGACGCCCGGGGTCGGCACGCCGACGCAATCGGGATCGACCCCGTCATCGGGCTGCTGGGTGATGAACACCGAGGCCTCGGTCTGGCCGTAGAGCTGCTTCAGGTTGATGCCGATCGAGCGGTAGAATTCGAACAGGTCCGGCCCGATGGCCTCGCCCGCCGTATAGCCGACCCGGATGCGGCTCATGCCCAGCGTGTTCTTCAGCGGGCCGTAGACCAGCAACTCGCCGAGGAACGACTTGAGCTGGTCGGCGAGGCCCGGGCTCTCGCCCGCCTTGCGCTTGGCGACCATCGCCCTCGCATGTTCCATGAAGACCTTGAACAGCCGCTGCTTGGTCTTGCCCGCATCCTCCATCCGGATGGTGACGGTGGTCAGCAGCCGCTCGAAGATGCTGGGCGGCGCGAAAAAGTAGGTCGGGCCGATTTCGCGGAGATCCGCCATCATTGTCTCGCCCGATTCCGGGCAGGCGACGCAGAAACCGGTCACATAGGCCTGCCCCATCGAGAAGATGAAATCGCCGACCCAGGCCATCGGCAGATAGGCCAGGATCGAGTCGTTCTCGGTCAGATGGTCGAATTCGGCAGAGGCGCGCGATGTGACGATGATATTGTCGTGGCTCAGCACCACGCCCTTGGGCTTGCCGGTGGTGCCCGAGGTGTAGAGCATCACACAGGTGTCCGAGCCTTTGCCCACAGCGGCGCGCTGATCGAGGGCCGATCCGAGTTCGCCCTCGGCTTCGCGGCCGATCCGCTGCGCC